>NZ_JBEXLC010000074.1:0-42954 GCF_040609795.1 Nocardia sp. NPDC004604 | reverse complement strand
GTCCGACACCGTTGGTCGAACTCACCGCATCCTCGGATAGCAGTGCCTCGCCAGCGACGGTCGACAATTCGGACCCGGCCCGCGTACGGTGACTCAGAGTTCGGCCGCCAGCCGCGTGCCCTGCTCGATCGCGCGCTTGGCGTCCAGTTCCTTGGCCTCCTCGGCGCCGCCGATGAGACGCGCTCGCACACCGAGGGATTCGAGCCCGTCCTGAAGATCGCGCACCGATTCCTGACCGGCGCACACGATCACGTTGTCGACCTCGAGTACCCGCCTGCCGTCCCGGTTCGAACCGAAGCTGATGTGTAGGCCGCGATCGTCGATCCGCTCGTAATTGACCCCGCCGATCTGCTCGACGCCTTTCGCCTCCAAGGTGGCGCGATGGATCCAACCGGTCGACTTGCCGAGACTCAGCCCGAACGGTCCCGACTTCCGTTGCAGCAGTGTCACTTCCCGCACAGCGGGAATGTGCCTGCGCGCGGTCAACTGTCCCGGCGCGCGATGGTCGTGGGTGACACCCCATTCGTGCCGCCACTGGTCGAGTTCTAGTGCGGCCGGACCGTCGACGGCGAGGAATTCGCTGACATCGAAACCGATTCCACCCGCGCCTATGACGGCGACACGCGTGCCGACGGCGCGCTCCTGCCGGATCAACTCCGGATAGGACAGGACCATCGGGTGGTCGATCCCGGGGATATCGGGCACACGAGGTCGCACGCCGGTCGCCACGACGACCTCGTCCCAGCCGCCGCCGACCAACTGCTCGGCGGTGACCGGGGTGTTCAAATGCACCGTGACAGAATTCAATTCGAGTTTGCGGCGGAAGTACCGGATCGACTCGTTGAACTCCTCCTTGCCCGGGATGCGCCGGGCAAGGTCGAACTGGCCGCCGATGGTGTCGGACGCCTCGAAGAGTTCGACGTGATGACCGCGCTCGGCGAGCCCGATCGCGGCCGACAACCCCGCCGGGCCCGCGCCGACGACGGCGACGCGTTTGGCGTGCTGGGTGGGCAGCAACTGCAGCAGTGTTTCGTGACAGGCCCGCGGATTGACCAGGCAGGATACGGTTTGGCGAGTGAAGGTGTGGTCGAGGCAGGCCTGGTTGCAGGCGATGCAGGTGTTGATCTCGTCCACCCGGGACTCGGCGGCCTTGCTCACCCATTCCGGATCGGCCAGCATCGGGCGGGCCAGCGAGATGAGATCGGCTTGGCCCCGCTCCAGGATCTCCTCGGCGACCTCGGGCATGTTGATACGGTTCGAGGCGCAGACCGGAATCGACACGTGGGTCTTGAGTTCGGCGGTATATCCCACGAACGCTGCCCGCGGCACCGAGGTGGCGATCGTCGGCACCCGCGATTCGTGCCAACCGATATCGGTATTGATGACGTCGACCCCGGCGGCTTCCAATTCCTTGGCCAGCGCGATGATCTCCTCGAAGGTCTGCCCGTCCTCGACGAATTCGGCCATGGATAGCCGGAACATGAGGAGGAAGTCTTCGCCCATCGCGGCCCGGGTCCGCGCCGCGATCTCGACCGGGAACCGCCGCCGGTTCTCGGCGGAGCCACCCCAGCGGTCGGTGCGGTGATTGGTTCGCGGCGCGAGGAATTGATTGATCAGGAAGCCCTCGCCGCCCATCAATTCGATGCCGTCATAACCCGCTACCTTCGCGAGCCGGGCGCAACGCACGTGGTCGGCGATCGTCGATTCGATGCCCTCTTCGGTCATGGCCTTCGGCTCGAACGCAGTGAGCGGGGACGCCACCGCCGAGGCCGATACATTGATCGGGATATTCGAATCGCGCCCACCGTGCACGATCTGCAAAGCGATCTTGGCCCCCGCCTCGTGCACCGCGTCCGTGATGACCCGGTGGCGTTGCGCGTCGCCCTCGGTGATCATCGCGCAGGCGAAGGGCCACAGCCATCCTTCGCGGTTCGGTGAATATCCGCCGGTGACGATCAAGCCCACGCCGCCACGGGCCCGTTCGGCGAAAAACGCGGCCAGCCGGTCGATATGCCAATCCCGGTCCTCGAGCCCGGTGTGCATCGACCCCATCACCACACGATTGCGCAGCGTGACCCGCCCTACCCGGAGTGGCGACAACAAGTGCGGAAAAGCTGAACTCATGTGTGGAACCTAATGACTGCTCCGCACCCCCGCAACCGGGGTTGACCAGCCATCGGTCCGCGGGTGAAATCGATGACCGGGTGACGAGCGCTCGGTGCTCACGCTGGATCAGCGGGTGCGGCAGGCTCGATCGAGTGCGCTCCCGGCCCCGGTCGGAATGCCACGTCACGAGGGGAGTCGATGTGATGACCGGCGGCGCAGACGAGTTGGACACCGACCTCGGCCTCGCATTCTCGGTGTAGCGAGGTCACCGGCGGCCCCTCCGGATCCGCCAGGTAGCGGTCGCCCCATTGACGAATCGCCACCACTATCGGAAACACATCGAATCCCATTGGGGTGAGCCGGTATTCGTGGCGCTTGCGCTCGCCGGGCTCCTGATACGGCCGGCGGACAAGCAAACCCACCTCGCAGAGCCCGGCCAGGCGATTGGTCAGCACCTGTCTCGGCACGCCCGCGTGCTCGCGGATCTGGTCGAAACGCCGGATGCCGTTGAAGATTTCGCGCAGTACCACCACTGTCCAGCGTTCGCCGAGGATCTCCATCGCGCGGGAGACCGTGTCGTTCTCGGTGGACCAGTCCATGGCGGGTGGGTGCGGCTGTGTCATGGCAGCAGTCTAGATGCTGGATCTTATTGACAGACTCAGCCGTCGCTGCGAGGCTGCATCCATGTTTCGAACTCAGGTGGAACGTCCTGGTGCGGACCCACAACGCAACCCGTGGCCCGCGCTGATCGCGATGGTCGTCGGGTTCTTCCTGACAACCGCCGACATGATGATCGTCCTGGTGATCAATCCGGTACTCCTGCGTGCTCTGGATGCCAGTGTGGCGCAGGTGATCTGGGTGACCAGCGCCTATCTGCTCGCCTTCGCGGTACCGCTGCTGGCCTGCGGTCGTCTCGGTGATCGCTTCGGCCCCAAGTACATCTACCTCGCCGGGCTGGCGATATTCACGCTTGCCTCGCTGTGGTGCGGGCTGTCGCAGTCCATCGGCGTATTGATAGCCGCGCGCGTGGTGCAGGGGTTCGGCGCGGCGCTGATGACACCGCAGACCATGGCCGTGATCAGACGCACCTTTCCGGCCGAGAAGCGGGGCGCGGCGATGTCGCTGTGGGGTGCGGTGGCGGGACTGGCCCTGCTGGTCGGACCGATCCTCGGCGGCACGCTGTCGGATGCGTTCGGGTGGCGGTGGATCTTCTTCATCAATATCCCGATCGGGGTTGTCGGTCTTGTACTCGGTCTGCGGTTGGTGCCGGCGCTACCGACCAACCCGCACCGCTTCGATATCCCCGGCGTACTGCTGAGCGCCGTCGGCATGTTCCTGCTGGTGTACGGCCTGCAGGAGAGCGATATCCGGAACTGGGACACCCTCATCTGGATTTTGATCGCCGCCGGGTTGGTGGTCCTGGCGATCTTCGTGGTGACCCAGCTGCGCGGTGGCAGTGAACCGCTGCTGCCGCTGACGTTGTTCCGCGACCGCAACTTCGCGCTCGGCAACATCGCGATCGTCTCCACCGGCGCCACCGCGACGGCCGCCATGGTCCCGCTGTACTTCTACCTCGAAGTGGCGCGTGGGCTGTCCCCGACCCGGGCGGCGCTGGTTTTCGCGCCGATGGCCGCCATGATGCTGGTTTTCGCGCCGGTGGTCGGCAAATTCGGTGACAAGGCGCATCCTCGGTTGTTCCCCCTGGTGGGTTTCACGCTCTACGCGGTGACGATTGTCGCGATGTCGATCCTCATCCCCCGAGAGGCGCCGATCGCGTGGTTCGTCGCGGTCGGGGCGGTCAGCGGCTTCGCCAACGCGTGCACCTGGGCGCCGCTGGCGGCGACGACCACCCGCAACCTCCCCGAACACCAAGCCGGCGCCGGGTCGGGGGTGTACAACGCGATGCGCCAGATCGGTTCGACGATCGGCAGTGCCGCCATCGCCGCGACGATCACCGCGCGTATGTCCGCGCACGGTCTGGGGGGAGGCAAGATCGGGAAAGGGGGTATGGGAGCCGACATCATCCCCGACGCCGTCAAGGACCCACTCAGTTCGGCATTGAGCCAGGCCATGTATCTGCCCGTCGGATTCCTCGTGGCCGGCATCGTCGCGGCGCTGCTGTTCGAATCGGCGACGTCACCGCGTCACGATGCCGCCGAGACGGTGCCGCCCGAACCATCGCGTCCCGCCGATGCGGTCGCGGTCATGACGGCCGAGGCGGGCTGACTGTTCGTGGTCGGCCGATGAAGTTCGTCTCGTCTTCGGCGAGCCGTCCGTTGGCCTGTATCCCGGTTGGTGTACCGCGGGTGTCGCCGTCACGACCGCAGAGGTAGTGCCCGGTCGTGACGGCGAAGACCCCGGAAAGCACCAACCGGAGCACGATGTTGTCGATCATGTGGAGTCGCGGCTGTTCGAATCGGCTCTCGGCGGCCGTTGGTCTTCGGGGTTGTCCGGGTCGGGGTCGCCGAACCACCGTGACGGCGTGTGCTCGCCATATGCGTCGTGCCAGTCCCACCATTCGTAGGGCGGGGTCTGCGGGTAGCCCTCCGGTGAGTCCTCCCACTGCTCCTGGCGGCCCAGCGCGGTCATGTCGAGGTAGCTCCACGTGGTCCCCAATGCCTCGTCGCCGCGATTGTTGATGAAGTAGGTGCGGAAGACGCGCTCGCCGTCGTGAATGAATGCGTTCGTGCCGTGCCATTCGTCCACGCCGAAGTCTGCGTCGAAGTCGTCGGTGATCGTGTACCACGGCATTTCCCAGCCCATCCGAGCCTTCAACCGCTCGATGTCCTCCTGCGGCGCGGGGGAGGCATACACGAGGGTGGTATCGCGGGTGTTCAGGTGGGCAAGGTCGGGTACGTGATCGGCCATCATGGAGCAGCCGCGACAGGCATGGTCGGGCCAGCCGTCCACGCCGGGCTCGAAGAAGGCGCGGTAGACGATCAGCTGACGCCGGCCCTGGAACAGGTCGAGCAGACTCGCCTTGCCCTCGGGTCCCTCGAATGCGTACTCCTTGTCCACGGCCTGCCATGGCATCCGCCGTCGCAAGGCGGCCAGCGCGTCACGTGCGCGGGTCAGCTCCTTCTCCTTCACGAGCAGCTGTTGCCACGCTGCCTGCCACTCCTGCGGCGAGACGATCGGCGGTGTGTTCATTGTGCGATGCCCTTCCCGTCTGTACTGGTCGTTCAGCCCAGTGGTGATATGCCCGCGGAGGTGAGCGTGTTCGTGTGGTGGACCGGGTGTTCAGCGGTCGCGATTTCGAGAACCGACTTGCCCACCTGCTCCGGGGTGAGGGCGGGTCCCAAGGACCGCACGAACGTGTCGGTGTCGACTCCTTGCCGCTCGGCATAGGCCGCCACCGCCGCCGCCCCCAGATCGGTGGCGGGCGTCAACTGAGGGAGGACGGAGACGAACCTGATCCCCAGTTCGGCCCGTTCCGACTCAACGGCGGCATAGCTCGTGAGGAACCTGACGGTGGCCTTCGCTCCGGCGTAGCCGCCGCTCAGCGGCGACCCGTTGATCGCGGCGCCGCTGGAGATCGCGATCACCGAGCTGCCGCGCGCCAGCGGGCGCCGCAGCGCTTCGCGAATCCAGTGGAACGCCTGCGCTACGTCGACATTCCAGTTCTGGCTGAAGGTCTCCCACGTCTGATCCTGGACGGGGCTCATCCGCGGAGTGGCCCCCGCGCACAGGACCACCGTGCGCGGGCGATGCTCGTCGAGGAGTCGCCTGGCCGTCGCGGGATCGGCGGCGTCCGCGGCCACCGCGGTGAAGCTGCCGCCGAGTTCGTCGCGCAACGTATCGAGCTGCGCGCTGGTCCGGGCGACGCCGACGACGTGTGCACCGGCAGCCGACAGCGCCCTGGCGATACCGCGCCCGAATCCGCGGCCGGCTCCGGTCACGATCGCCGTCGTGCCTTCGAGGCCGCTGTGCTCGAATGTGCTGTGCTCGAATGTCTCGTTCACGGTCGTACTCGCTTTCGTTGGTGATGTGCTCGAGGCCCCCACTAATTCAGATACGCCGCGGCGCTGCGATTCATCGGTGCGGCGCCGACCAATTCGGTCTGGTTGCCGGTGTACTTTCTCGGCGATCGGTGGCGTGCCGACCGATGAATTTCGCTCGCCGGACGTGTCTGTACTGGTAGGGGCGCCAATCCTCGTCACGCCGAGACCTAGGAGTACGACCGTGCCGGTCCAGGAGGATTTCATCGAGCAGGCGGCGCCGTTCCGTGCCGAACTGATTGCGCATTGTTATCGCATGCTCGGCTCGGTACACGACGCCGAAGATCTTGTCCAGGAGACGTACCTGCGCGGCTGGCGCGGCTATCCGGCGTTCGAAGAACGCGCGGCGCTGCGCACCTGGCTGTACCGCATCGCGACGAGCGCGTGCCTGCGCGCATTGGAGAACCGCGCCCGCCGGGTGCTGCCGGCTGGACTGGGCGCCGGCTCGATCGACCCAGATGCGGGTCTGGACGGCGATGCCGGTGCGCACCGATGGATGCAGCCGCTGCCGGACGCGTTGACACCGGAAACGGCACTTATCGCCAGGGAAAGCGTCCGGCTGGCGGTGGTGACGGCCATGCAGGAGCTGCCCGCGCGTCAGCGGGCCGTGTTGATCCTGCGCGACGTCGCGCAGTTCAGTGCCGCCGAGGTGGCGGAAGTGCTCCACACCACCTCCTCCGCAGTCAACAGCGCCCTGCAGCGTGCACGCGCCCATCTCGCCGAGGTGGCCCCCACCGACGAAAACGTGACCGAACCGGAAGACGCCGAACGCCGTGACCTGCTCGACCGTTACTGCGCGGCATTCCAGAACGCCGACCTCACAGCCCTCACCGAGCTACTGGCGACCG
The DNA here is from genome assembly GCF_040609795.1 of Nocardia sp. NPDC004604. NCBI lineage: Bacteria > Bacillati > Actinomycetota > Actinomycetes > Mycobacteriales > Nocardiaceae > Nocardia > Nocardia sp. NPDC004604. The sequence goes on along the minus strand of NZ_JBEXLC010000074.1, from coordinate 36,002 downwards.
ACGTCAGGCTCGAAATGCCGCCGGTGCCGCTATGGTTCACCGGGCGCGATGCTGTGACTCGGTTCCTCGCCAAACGTGCCTTCGCCAAGCCTGGCGATCTCATGTTGATCCCGACCGCCGCGAACGGACAACCCGCTGTCGCCGAATACCGTCGGGGCGCAGGCGGCATCCTGGAAGCCCATTCGATACACGTGATCACCACCGGCGCCAACGGGATCGCCGCCGTCACCGTCTTTCTCGAACCAACGCTGTTCGCCGCTTTCGGCATGCCACTGACCGATCCTCCCTGCGCCACCGCAGAGAGATCGTGGTGATGCCCAGCGAGCCGACCTCGGCGTGATCAGCCGCGTATTGGGCGGAGTCCGGTGAATGCTTGCAATGTATTTGTGCCGCTGGAGGTTTCGGCAGAGCTGAGCGAGGCTGGCCGGCCCTCGGACAGATGCGTATTCTCCCGGATCATCGAGGTTCGATCGAAAGCCTGTGGCGGAATATGTTTTTGGGGTCCCACTCTGCTTTGATGCGCTGGAGCCGCGTGTAGTTGTCTCCGTAGTAGAGGGCGTGCCAGGGTGCGGTCGACGTATTCCATACGGGGTCCGCGAGGTCAGGATCTGGGTAGTTGATGTAGCTGCCGCCATTTCGGTCGTCGGGGACCGGGGCTGCGCCGGTGTCGGCGTAGATACTTCCGTAGGTGGTTCGTGCCCAGGAGATGAACCGGTCGTCGTCGCTGGGATCTCGCCAGGTGGCATGGACGAGCATCTTCATGAATGAATCTCGGGCGGGCATGGCGGTGGCGTCGGGTGCGGTGGCGTTGATCGCGCCACCGAATGGTGAAAACTCCACGAAGGATTCACCGTTCACGGTCAGGCCGACCAGCGCGCGGTAGAGGATTCGTAGCTGCTCGGGTGAATACGGTTGGCGCAGCATGGCGGCCTTGATCTTGACCCGAGCCGGGTTTGTCGGGGCCGCGTAGTACTGCTCGATGCTGTCGGCATAGTTGAGCCGGGTGGGTGGCAGCAACACGGGTGCGGGCGTGACCCCGTCGGTGACTGTGGCGAGGAATTCGTCGAGTTGGGACTGGGCGTCGCGGGGCTCTCCGTAGGAGAAGATCAGTAGGTCGGCGAAGCCTTCGATGAGTGGCCGAAAGATGAGCCGCGCGTACAACCCGGCGAATCGGTTCGCGGGCTCGCGATATCTGGAGTGGAAGTCGAGGTAGTTGCCGAGAAACCGCACGAAGGATTCCTCGGTGACCATCGGCATCGGCAGCAACAGCCGCCCGACGAGCACACTGTCGGGCCGGCGCGGGAGCGCAAGCGTCGGATCGGTCCCGTCGGAATCCGGTGAGCGCAACAGAAATCGGGATACCACGCCGAAATTGCCGCCTCCGCCACCGGTGTTGGCCCACCACAGATCTCGATGCGGGCCGTCTTTCGTCGCGACGATCAGCGAGGACTCTCCCCGTGCGTCGACTGTGACGATCTCCACCCCGTACAAGTGGTCGGCGACCAGACCGTACTGCCTCGACAAAGGTCCGTAGCCCCCGCCACTGATGTGCCCGCCCACACCGACGGCCCGGCATATGCCGCCGGGAATTGTCACACCCCACCGAGACAGCCCACGGTAGACGGAGTCCAGATCCGCGCCCGCACCGACCGAGAACGCCTTGTACTGGTCGTCCCAACCGACAGTGTTCAGCCGCTGAAGATCGATCAGACTTCGCGTGTCGGTACTGTCGACGAAATCGTCGAAGCAGTGCCCACCCGAGCGGACCGCGATCCGCAGATCATCCCGCACCGACCGCGCCACCGCCTCCTGCAATTCGCCAGTGCCCGACGGGATGTGAATCCGCTTCGGTTGCGCCACGAATCGCCGGTTGTATCCCCGTAGGGTCAGCCGCTGATAATCCAGCTCACCGGGCGCCACCGCTTGCGGTTCGGCGTGCGCCGCGAACACACCGGTCGCACTCGCGGCAGCGCCCAACGTGGCCGCTGCCATAAACCCTCGACGTGACAACGACATCCGATATTCTCCAAAGAATCTTGTCAAAGCGAAAACCCCGATGTGATCCACACCTGCGACCACTGCCGCACGACCCGGATCCGCACCGGTGTTGCGGCCAGAGCAATCGCGTTGCGCTACAGGTAATCGAAAGTTCGCAGCCGCCAGGACCCTTGGATACGGCCCGCCAGCACTCCGGTGTGCAGCATCCACAGTCCAGACGGAACCCATCTGCGCATGAACACGAAAGCTGGGTTACAAAACAGCACGACCGCGAGAGTTATCAATGTTCCGCGCAATGGATACGGCGGGCAGCCGTTCGGTCGATGTTTGGCATACACGTCGACTTGGGAGCGGCCATAGTTGAGGGACTGATGCCAAGCCTCCCGCAGTGTCGGCCGCAGCCGATAAGCAACCATGGCGCCCGGTGCGTGCCCGAGCGTCATACCGGCCTCCTGAATCGTCCACGACATGTCGAGGTCGTCACCGTAGACCATGGTCTCGTCGAATCCACCAACCTTCTCGAAGGTGGTCCGCCACATGCTCATGTTGTTGCCGTGCATCCAGTACAAATAGTGTGAAGGGAAGCGTTCCTCCGGTGGCGGCGATGGTCGCCATTTGGCCACCTTCGGGCTGTTCAAGGAGACGACCTCGATCGGACCGCCGACCGCGTCGTAGTCCGCGGCAGCCTCGACCAGTGCGCTCAGCCATCCCGGATGGACCCGATCGTCCTGATCGGTGAAAGCCAGGAAATCGCCACCTGCGGCTACCGCGCCGACATTGCGGGCGTGCGGCGCGCCAGCGCGATCGGAACTGTCGACTCGGCGCAAACGCAGCCGCTCGGCCAGCGGGTGTCCTTCGAGATGCCCGGGCAAACCATCGGTGGAGCCGTTGTCGCTGATGATCACCTCGAATGGCCCCGAATAGTCTTGTGCGGCAAGACTTTCCAGCTGCTCGTCGAGCAACGGGAGACCATTGAACACAGCAATGATCACAGAAACCAGCTCAGGCTTCTTCGCCGGCACGAGTTCGCACTCCAACACTCGATCTCTCCTAATCTTGATCAAGGGCCGGTCAAACACTGTCGAGCTCAGCCGCCTCGAAAATTACTGCCTCCCCATCGTTGGGAAGATCAATGCGGGGATGCGGTACTCGTGAATTCGCGAACCCGGTCCATTAGTTGGTTTCCCCGGATCCTTTGGCCAGGACACCGGCGGTGAAGATCTCCGTGTCGGGCTCGGCCGCAACGTGTCTTGCCTTGCAGCACACCGGTTTCGGCGACAACCGCGCGAACAGCGTCAAAGATCCGATTCGGCCGATCCGACATGGCCAGCCGGCGCCGCAAAGGTGAGCGTTCGGCCATCGGCATCAGGAAGATTCGCCCGAGACAGGTCTCGTGGGATCGGCGGCGGCAGGTCCGCTCGGTATTGCCTTGGTGTCATCCCGAACCACCGTCGACATGAACGGTTGAGGGTGCTCTGTTCGGCGTAGCCGAGCAGGCCCGCGATCTGGCTGAGGTGCAACCCCGGTTCGGCAAGGTATTTCGCCGCTTGGTTGCGGCGTACCCGCTCAATGAGTTCCTGACAGCTCAGGCCCTCGTCGGCCAGGCGTCGTTGCAGCGTCCGCGGATGCATCGCCAGTTCGTCGGCGATGACCTCGGCGCTGCACTGACCGGTGGGCAGCAACTTACGGGCCAGCTCGGCCACGCGTTCGGACAGCGCCGCACTGCTCGGAACGTACTGGGCCTCCATGTACTTCGTGGCGATGCGCCTGGTCTCGGCGTCGGCGCCCTGGATACGCCTGTCTGCCAATTCCAGGGGCAGCTCGAACCCGCACGACGGCTGCCCGAAGAGCACGGTGCAACCCAGCGCTTCTCGATAGGCAGCGTCCGAGCCCAGTTGGCCGTGCACGAATGAAACCGAGCTGGGGCGCGCGTCAGGTCCGCCGAGGAGGCGAATCATGCGAACGGCGTCAGCCATGCTCAGCTCATACCCCTGGGGTATCTCCAGGGGAGGCGGGTCGGTGATCTCGTAGGTGAACCCGACGTCGGCCTCCGTAGTGCGCGCGACCGTCAGCTTCATCGCCGGAGAATGGACGTGTAGGTAGCGCGCGATCGACTCCAGTCCACCGAGCACGGTCTGAGCATTCCGCGCGATCACCGCGATGGGTCCCAGGATGTGCAGACCCTGCCAGCGTGCCAGGCGAAGCCCGAAGTCCGGACAATCCAGGCCGGCAGCGCTCGCCTCGAACAGACGAACGGTCGCCTGGAAGGAGACGAACGCGTCCTCCTGATACTCGACGCCCGGCTGGATGTGGAAGCGCGACAAGAAAGGCTCCGGGTCAGCACCGAGCTCCTTTACCAGCTCGCGGTACCCCAACAGGGCTGCGGCACGGATCACCGTGTCCATGCGACCACCTCCTTGTGTCGGGAAATGATAAAAATCTGTCGGGAACTGTCAAGATCTGTGACGTGGCGCACAGTCATCCTCTTTCTACAGCGTCTTGTGAACACAGCACGCAGAAGCAAGAGGAAGCCATGAACGCACAACATTTCGACGTCTTGATCATTGGTGCCGGGCTGTCCGGCATCGGCACGGCCTCGCAGGTGGCGGCTGCCTTCCCCGATAAGACCATCGCCGTGCTGGAGCGACGTGAGCGGCTGGGCGGCACCTGGGACCTGTTTCGTTACCCCGGCATTCGTTCGGACTCCGACATGTACACCTTCGGATACAAGTTCCGTCCGTGGCGCGACCTGACAGTACTCGCCGCCGGCGGGTCGATCCGGGCGTACATAGCGGACACCGCCAGGCAGTTCGGCATCGACGAGAAGATTCACTACGGCCGGAAAGTCGTCACCGCGGACTGGTCGACACCCGAGTCCCGCTGGACCGTGACCACCCTGGACGAGGCGACCGGGCAGACGCGCATCTTCACCTGCGGCTACCTCGTCAGCTGCACCGGCTACTACAACTATGACGCGGGCTACCTCCCGGCCTTCCCCGGCGTGGAGCGATTCGACGGCCGGTGTATCCACCCCCAGCACTGGCCGGAAGATCTGGACTACTCCGGCAAGAAGGTCGTTGTGATCGGCAGTGGCGCCACCGCCGTCACCCTGGTGCCGGCGATGGCTCGCGACGCCGAGCACGTGACCATGTTGCAGCGCTCCCCGTCGTATGTCTTCTCGCTGCCCGCCTTCGACCGAATCTCCCAGGTGCTGGGTCGCTTCCTCCCGCAGGACTGGGTGTACGCGATGGGTCGCAAACGGAACATTGTCATCCAACGTCAGCTCTACCGGGCCTGCCGTCGCTGGCCCCGGCAGATGCGCCGGTTCCTGCTCTGGCAGGTGCGACGCAATCTCGGCGACTCCGTCGACATGAGCCACTTCACGCCCAGCTACCTACCGTGGGACCAGCGGCTGTGCGCTGTGCCCGACGGTGACCTGTTCCGGGTGCTCGCGTCGGACGATGCCTCGATCGTCACGGATCGGATCGACACCTTCACCGAGCAGGGCATCCTGCTGCAATCCGGGCGGGAACTGGAGGCCGACATCATCGTCACCGCCACCGGTCTCGACATCCAGATGCTGGGCGGGATGGCGCTCTCCGTGGACGGTGAGCCGCACGAGCTGCACGACCGGATGACATACAAGGGATTGCTCGTGGAGAGCATTCCCAATCTGGCCTGGGTCTTCGGGTACACCAACGCCCCATGGACGCTGAAGTCCGACATCGCAGGCGCCTACCTGTGTCGCCTGTTCAAGCACATGGACGATCACGGCCACACCGTGGCGACACCCCGCGATATCGAGAACTCCGCGACGGACGACGGCATTTTGGACTCGCTGGATTCCGGCTACGTACAACGCGCGAAGAACACACTGCCGCGTCAAGGATCCAAGCCGCCGTGGAAAGTTCTGATGAACTACGAGCAGGACTCCAAGATGCTCCTCGACGACCCCATCGACGACGGCCTCCTTCGGTTCGAAGCCCCCGCGCTGAAAGGTGCGATGGCATGAGCACGCCGACCTACATTCCGCTCGACGGTCGACGCGTTCGCGTGCGAATCGACGGCGATCCCGACCGCCCGCCTGTCCTGTTGCTGCATGGAATCGGCCGCAGCCTCGAAGATTGGGCACCACAGTTCCATCGACTGGCCCGAACTCACCGAGTCATCGCCCTCGACGTTCCCGGGTTCGGCTTCTCGGACCGTCCTCGGGAACGCATCACGCTGCCGGTGCTCGCCCGCGGGGTCGCGGAAACGCTCGCCGCCCTCGGTGAGGAGCGGCGCGTGCATGTCATCGGAAACTCGCTCGGCGGTGCCGTGGCCATGCAACTGCTCGCCCTCGAGCCGGCGCGGGTGGCAAGCCTGGTGCTGGTCAACAGTGCGGGATTCGGCTCGCAGGTCGCCATGGCGCTGCGGCTGCTGGCCGTGCCCGGCATCGGGTACCTGGCGACTCGGCACACCACCCGCCTCGCGGCGGAAATGAACGAGCGCCTGATCTTCGCCGACAAGTCCCTGGTCACGAAGGAGCGGATCGACCACGCCATCGCCATCGCCGAGCAGCCCGACCCCGCCGACGTGATGTACGAGACCGCCCGTGCGCTGGCGACCGGCCGGGGAGTCAGGCGCGAATGGCGAACCGAGCTGATCGCGGCCGTCGCGAAGTATCCTCGACCCACTCTGGCCGTCTGGGGAGACCTCGACCGCGTCCTACCCGCGCACCACCTGGTCACCGCACGCCAACTGCTGCCGCACGCCGAAACCCACCTGTTCACCGGCATCGGCCATATGCCGCAGATCGAGTGCCCCGATGAGTTCGCCCAGCTCGTACTGACCTTTCTCGCCGGCGCCGCAACGGCCGGGAGCCGAACAACACGGGTCGGTCTCGGTCGCGCTGATGCGCCGTCCTGATCAGCGGAGATGACGTGCACAGCACAATGCAGGACCATCCGCTGACCATTGGCGACGATCATGCGACGGAGGTCCCAGTGCTCACGTTCGGGTATGTCGGCGGGAGGCCTGGCGATCGTCCCCAGCGGGGAGGTCTCGGACATCCCCATGCCCGGGCGATGTGCACGCCGAACTTCTTCTCGAAGGTTCGCACCTCCTGACCTGAAGTTCGCCGACGGCTACACCGTCGTTGGGGAGCGCGGCGCCGCTGTCATCGACGATCCGGACCTCGACGCCGAACAGCGGGCGGCCCTGGGTCGCGGATCCACACCGCGGGCGGCCTCGATGTCATCGAGCTCGCCTGAGGCCGCGAAGCGCTTGCGGCAATCGAATCAAGAAAATCAATCAGAGGAGACATCCATGTCAACGCTCGACAAGATCACCGTGCTCGGCGGCGGAGTTCTCGGCGGACAGATCGCCTGGCATTCGGCCTTCATGGGTAAAACTGTTGTCGTCTACGATATTTCGGAAGAAGCGCTCGACCTCTGCCGCGGAGCTCACGGCCAGTACGCGGCTATCTATCTCGCCGAGATCGGCGCGTCGGTGCAGGATGTGGCCGATGCTCAGGCCCGGCTCACCTACACCACCGATCTGGCGCCGGCAGTGACCGGCCAGGACCTCGTGATCGAAGCCGTCCCCGAGATCCCGGAAGTCAAGACGAAGGTGTACGCCGAGATGGCGGGCCTGCTGGACGCCCACACACTCATCGCGACGAACTCCTCGACGCTGCTGCCTCGCGACTTCGCCGAGGCAACCGGCCGTCCGGACAAGTACTGCGCGCTGCACTTCGCGAACCTGATCTGGGCGTTGAATGTCGCCGAGGTCATGGCTCATCCCGGTACGGCTGCCGACACCCTGACGCAGATCACGGAATTCGCCATCGAGATCGGCATGGTTCCCATTCCGGTGTACCGGGAGCAGCATGGATACGTACTCAACACCTGGGTGGTCCCGCTCTTGAACGCCGCCCAAACACTCGTCACCAACGGCGTCTCCACACCGGAGGACGTCGACCGAACCTACATGATCGTCAACCGGGGCGCCGCACGCGGACCCATGGGCACACTCGACGTGATCGGCATGAAGACCGCCTACGACGTGCTCGCCTACTGGGGAGTGCACAATGACGACCAGCAGATGCTCGCCAACGCCGCCTACCTGAAGGAGAACTTCGTCGACCAGGGCAAGCTCGGGCTGCAGTCCGGGCAGGGTTACTACAGTTATCCGGAACCCGCCTACGCCGATCCCGACTTCCTTTCGGTACCACAGATATCGAGTGCTTCCGACATCGCGGCACGCGCAATGCTCACGTAGCGTCAGGACTCGAACAGAAGGTAGCGACCGGTGAAGGTGAAGCCGACCATGGTCAGCATCAGAGCCAGTTGATCAGTGAGCCGGTGCGCTTGCGGCACCGGTCGTGAGCGACGTCGACACCGAGGATGTGGCCGATCATCATGGCCAGCACCTTGGTTGCCCCCAGCGCCCCCGAGATGCGGCACGGGTTCGACCTGACGGTGCGGCCGCCGCTGCGTATCCGCCTGTACCGGTTGGGCCCCGAGCATCACGTCTTGTTCGGGGTGGTCCATCACATTGCGGGAGACGGCGAATCCATGGGGATTCTCCAGCGTGATCTCCTGATCGCCTACCAGGCACGGGCCCTCGGCCTGGTCCCGGAATGCCCCAGTCCGGCAACGCAGTTCGCGGATTACGCCATATGGCTGCGGCACCTGCTGGGCCCGGATACCCCCGTACTCGAGCAGCAGACGCGGTACTGGCGCACCATGCTCGACGGCGTGCCGGAACAGCCGGTGCTTCCCGTCGACCGGCCCCGCGCCGAGCGGCGGTCGAATACGGCGGCCGCGGTCCCCGTTCTCGTCGACGCCGATACCCATCGCGAGCTCGCCCGGACGGCACTCGACTGCCGGGTTTGCTGGGTCGCCTGCCACTGGTGGGCGGCGGCTTCGGAGAGGAGTCGGCGATCGCGGCCAGTTCCCGGTCGTCGTAGCGGGTGACCAGATCCATCGAGGCCGTCGCGTGGCAGTCGAACAGCCGATTTCGGCGCCGATACGAATGTGACGTTGCTGGATCGGTAACCGGATCGGGTCAGTGGCTGGTTCACGTTCATGCCTCGCTGTGCGCGGCGAGTGCGGGCTCGGTCTGTTCGGTGGCGCGGTGGATGCCGCGCAGGAGCAGGACGGCGGCGGCCACCACCACTGGCGCTGGGGTGGGCTCGACGATGACGGCGCACACGCCGCCCCAAGCCAGCACCATCCACGCCAGGAAGGCCGGCGGGACGATGCCGCGCCGATCCATCCACATCACGAGCAGGCCGACGATCAGCAGCGGCAGGCCGAACCCTGCCGGGTTGCTCCAAAAGGCGTGGGCCGGCAGGGTGTCCTCCGCCCAGTGGCCCCACAGCTGCAGCGACAGCCAGTCCTTGAAGTAGGCATGGCTGAGCAATAATCCGGTTGCGAGATGCCCGGCGCCGATGAACGCGATGATGCGTCCAGACCATGTGATCATTTGATTCACACTCCTATTCCTTTTCTGCGGGTGCTGTAACTGCTTGTGCTGCAACAGATCAACGGCTTCGGCACTGCCATCGGCGACCTGGGGCCGCTGCCGCTGCGTCCTAATGGCGACACCGCCCTACCCGGGCGGTCCCCAGGCTCTGGACGGTTGTGCGACCAACTCTCGACTCAGCGCTGTGGGACATTTGCTGGCTCCGGTGGGGTCGGCGGTGCCGAGTCGTCGCTCGAGGTCCGTATGTTCGGCCGGGGTCGGGGTGGCGCGCTCAGCGCGGTGAGAGCGACGAGTAGGCCGAGGGAGAACGGCCCGACCGGCGTCAGGTCGTGCCCGAGTCCGAATGCCATCGCGCAGGCCCATGACACCATCAGGGCCGCCGCCAGGACGGCGGCGTATCGGACGACGAAGCGGCCCGCCGCCGCGGGAGCCCGCAGTGACCACACCACGACCGCCGGAACCGAGATGAACAGCACGCAGCTGAACAGCCACATCGCATACAGCGCCTGCTTCGGCGAGGATAAGGTATCGCTGGTCAGCAGCGCGGCCGGCCAGCCCTGAAAGGTGGCCAAGGCGGTGTGGAGGATCGCATTGAGGGCTCCGACGAGCGTAGCGACCCACAGCAGCACCCGCCGCCCGGGGCGAGGGCGGACCGGTGGTTGTGACTCTTCGGCCGACCGGGGCGGCCGGGCCAGCAAGGCCAGGCCCGCTACAGCAGCGTGGAGCGTCCATTGCGGCAACGACCGCAGCCCGGACGCGCCATCGACCCAGACACCGGCCGCCGCGTACAACAGTGCCTGCGTGCCGTTCAACAGCGCGATGTAGCCCAGTGCCGGCCTGGTCACGGGCGCTGGCTTGCGTGGTAGGAGCAGCAGGACGACCGGGTAGCTCCAGGCGATCGCCGACATGCCGTGCCACATCATCCGTAGCCCCTGTTGGGCCTCGGCGGTGGCGTTGCCGGCCATCAGCGCGCCGATCGTGGGAGTTGCCTGCACAAAGGTGTGCAGCACGGCGGTGATCGTCGCGACGGCCACAGCGGTCTTCAGCGCCCACGGCCGCGCGATGGTCACCGTGACACTCATGTCCGGCGCCATGGTCGTTGCCGAGTTGTTCATCTCGGCTCACCTTCTGGCGTGGATATGCCGTCGCGGCGGTCGGACCGCCCGGAAGCCGAGCTGGGCTCGGGCACGGGATGGGTGTGTCGGCGGGTTCCGGCCAACAGCAGGATGTTGGCGAGCAGCAGAATCGGCCAAGGCGTGGTCACGAGGACCACGGCGCCGACCAAGGTCCAGGCCCTCAGTGTCCAGGCGATGAAGGTGGGTGGGGTGACGCCCCGGCGGTCCAGCCACAGCACAATCAGGCCGACTACGACGAGCGGCGGCCCGAAGCTGTAGAGGCTGAGCCAGTACGCGCTGCCCGCCGGGCTCATCGCGGCGAGGTCCTCACCCCACAACCCGCCGCTGAACCACGTCCCGGCGTGCAGCGCGGCCTTTTCCAGAGTCAGAGCGAGGAGCGTGTGCGCGGCTGCGAACAGCGTGATGAGCCAACCGGCCCACTTGATCATTTGCTTTCTCCGTTCTCGTCACGGGGCGCTGTGGCCCGTCGGGGTTGTCCGCGCGGCTCCGGTCGTGCCGGGCGTGCGCCTATTGCCGGGGCAGCGCCGGGTAGACGACCAGATAGCGGAAGGGTGCGAAGGCTGAAGGTTTCTTCGGGGCAATCAGGCCGCCGTAGGATTCGCCAACCACCAGGCCGATTGGCCGCCGAACTCGTCGCCGATCACCCGGGCGTAATCGTCGGCCTGTCGGCGATCGTGTGCCCGGCATGTGCCGTTGGCGGGTGACCACTCAGATGGCGTATCCGCTTCGGAATATGACCCGGCAATGGGAACGCGCTCGGCTCAACCGCAGGTATCCAGACACCGAGTCGCATTCGGGCAGGTGAGGACATGGTCGGAGCGCAGCGGATCGAGCGGGGCGGGCAGAGTGAGACGTTCGTGAAGGGGATCTCATCGGTGTGTCCTTCCCAGCGGTTGTCGGTTCGCGAATGCGCGTCCCGGCTGATATACGGCAACGTATAACATGGAGGTTAGACCAGTTATACGGTGGCGTATAGAACTGAGAGATGTGAAAGGAGTCATGTCATGGGTGTGGCCCGCACGCCGCGCGAGGCGTGGATCGAGCAGGGCTTGCGGACACTGGCCGCCAGCGGCGAGGAGGCGGTCCGTATCGAGGTGCTGGCCAAGGCTCTCGGCGTGACCAAAGGTGGGTTCTATGGCTACTTCGCCGACCGCAACGCGCTGCTGGCCGCGATGCTGGACACGTGGGAGCGTGAGAGCGTCGACGAGGTGCTCGAGGCCGTGCAACGCGAGGACGACTCACGCGACAAGATCGCGCTGGCCGGCCGATTGACCCTGTCCAGCGATCGTCTGCTGGGGGTCGACCTCGCAATCCGCAACTGGGCCCGCCGCGACGAGGCGGTCGCCGCGCGGCTGCGCCGGGTCGACAACCAGCGCATGAAACTGGCGCGCGAGATGATCGGCACCTTCTGCTCCGACCCCGACGAAATCGAGGCCCGTAGCCTACTCGCGTTCTGCCTGGCCATCGGAAACCAATTCCTCGCCGCCGACCACAACGGTCGTACCCGCGACGAGGTCCGCGCCCGCGCATCAGCGATCGTGCTCAACCGCCCTCCGAGCCCGACACCGTAGGGATCGGAGCCAGTTCGTGAGACTTCCGCTACCGGGGAGAACTGCAGAAAGGTCGGAGAGATGACAGACACCGAGATGTCGCACGGCAAAGGCTTTGAAGTACACACGATCTTCGAAAAGATCGCCGGATACTACGACCGGATGAACCTCGTCATGACGCTCGGCCGTCATACGCGCTGGTGTCGCGAAGTGGCCACGCGGGCGGCGCCGCCCGCAGGCGGACAGTTGTTGGACCTAGCCACCGGGACAGGTGCAATCGCCTTGGCGGCGGCACAGATATATCCCGCTGTCGCCGTGACGGGTGTCGACTTTTCCGAAGCGATGCTGGCTCGTGCACGGATCAAATCCGGGGCCGGCACGGTTCGGTGGCAGCAGGCCGATGCGACCCGTCTGCCGTTCGAGGACGAGTCCTTCGACGCAATTACCGAAGGCTATCTGCTCCGCAACGTCGAAGACCTGGCCGGAGTACTTCGCGAACAGTACCGAGTCCTCGCGCCCGGCGGCCGGATCGTCATCCTCGAAACCTGCCCTCCCAGTGGCCCGATGAAGCCGATACTCACATGGGGAATGCGCACGATCGTTCCCCTGCTGGGGCAAACGGTCGCTCGCGACCGATCGTCGTATACCTATCTCGAATCCAGCACCCTCGGCTTCACCTCACCTCAACACGTGGCAGATGCCCTCGGGGAACTGGGCTTTCAGAACATCGGCTGGGGTAAGAAATTCTTCGGCACCAATGTCATCCTGTGGGCCACCAAGCCAAGTCGATGAGGTTATCGTGGCCTGGTCACAGCTTCTCGGATGAGCTGCAGCAGGGCGCGGGCTGCGGGCGTGAGGGCGGCGGGATCCTTCGGGACGATCACTGAATGGCATTCAGCCGATTTTGACGCCGCCGTCCGCATTCACCCGGCGCGACTTCGCGCAGCCGGAGCCGTGCGTGTCCGCGAATCAGTCCCGGCATCCACTGCACGGACGGCGAAGGCCGCATCTCTGATGACATGATCACTCAGTTGGTACTCCGGTAATCCGGCTCCACGCCGGACGCGAGACGACCGCGAACATGATCGCCTCGAGCACAGTCGCGTTGATGGAGAAACCGTTCCGCGCAGGCATGTGCTTCGCCGGTGGGCGGGTAGCGCAGGAGCGGGAACGCGACGTGGTCGATGATCGAGTCGATGATGTCGGCGGCGAGTGGTCGTGCGTTGAACATTCCTCGGGTGCGGAGGTCCGCGTGTGTCGCAGGTCCGGTTTGCGATCTTGGTCGGGTTAGTCTTCACATCGAGCCCCGAACCGCCGGCAGAGCCGGTCCCGGGTTGTCTTCACATTCGGTCCGACTGTTCGGAGGAGCGCTGAGCGCACTTCAGCGATCGCTTTCCAACCAGTTCCGGATATATGCGCACCAATGTCGACTCGGTAACGGGAGGATGCGTGGACTGGGAAGTGTGGCAACGGAGTTGGGATCGGCAGCAGGAGCTGTACATGCGGGATCGCGAGGAGCGGTTCCGGGTGATGCTCGAAATCGTCGAGGCGACGGCCGGGAAGTCACCGCGCGTACTGGACCTGGCATGTGGAACCGGCACCATCAGCAGGCGGTTGTTCGCCCGGCTGCCCGAGGCGACTTCGGTGGCGGTGGATAGGGACCCCACCCTGCTCGCGATGGCGAGGGGATCGTTCGCCGGAGATTCCCGTATTGCGTTCGTGGTCGCCGATCTGGAGGAACCGGGGTGTACGCCGGAACTGCCCGCCGAGCCGTTCGATGCCGTGCTGACCGCAACGGCCACGCATTGGATGCAACCAGAAACGTTGGCCCGGCTGTACACGGACTTGACCGCACTGTTGCGCCCAGGGGGCGTATTCGTCAATGCGGATCACATGCCCGATCCCGAGACCCCGAAGCTCAACGCCGTCGACGAGATCATCCAGAGCAGCCACCAGGAGCGTGCGCGGGCGGAGGGGGCACGCGATTGGGAGGAATGGTGGGCCGACGTCGCCGACGAGCCCCGGCTCGCCGCCGAATACGCAGCCAGCCGTGCGATTTTCGACAGCGGGGTACAGGGCGTGGCGCAGCCAATTGCCTGGCACCGTGCTCGACTGTACGAGGCCGGATTCGCCGAAGTCGGGGTGGCGTGGCGGTCGGTCACCGACGCGGTGATCGTTGCGACCCGGTAACCGTGCGGGCCGCAACACTGTCGGCTACCCCCCTCTACCCCGAAGGTCACGTGCGCGTTCGTTTCCGAGGCCACCGCGCTGCGGGTGACTGTATGGGCCGATCACGAGCTTGCTGCTGCCGAGTTGCAGCGAGCGCTCGACCGTGACGGCGACAATTTCGCGGTCGAATAATCATTCCCCCCGCTCACGCGCTGGCTCCTGGATTCGACGCACCAGCGCTGAGCCGACGACGCCTCTCCACGATAAGCATCGAATCGGGGGAGGAATCTATTGCTCGGCCATTAACTCTCCGGGTCCAGCCAGTGGATGGTGACGGGTTGGGCTCCACTCGCCCCACCGCGAGCGAACCAACTGCGCTCGCCAGCACCGGGATTCGCAATCACAGGTCCGGCATTGGTTGGTCAAACTCGATCCGTTGCGCTGTGGACTGCACGACTCGGCGCGAATGGTGTTGGGTGAGAAGGGTTGACGCTGGGGTGTGTTTGTCGAACAACGTCGCCGTTCGGGTCGACCTCGGATGCGCTCGGCTCGCGGCTCGAATTCTGCTGTCCCACAAAGGTAGCTGTGATGGCGGGGTTTGGACTTCGCGATGGTGCGTCGTCGAAAGGTCGCTTACACCGCGGTGTTTCTGCTGAGTGTCGATTGTTTCGTTGTTCTGGTCTGCGATGTCTGCGGAGGTTACCGTTGATGCCAGTAACTTGCAGATAGGCCTCCTGGAGGGTTTCGATGCACATTCCTGATGGGTATCTGTCGCCGGCGACGTGCGCGGTGGGTTATGTGGTGGTCGTTCCGATGGCTGCGGTCGCGGCGCGGCGGGTCGAGAACGTTGTCAAGACCAGGCAGGTTCCGACGCTGGCGATGCTGTCGGCGGTGTCGTTTCTGGTGATGATGTTCAATATTCCGATTCCGGACGGTACGACCGCGCATGCGGTGGGTGGTGCGTTGATCGCGGTGCTGTTGGGGCCGTGGGCTGCGTTGATAGCTGTGGCCGTCGCGCTGGGGTTCCAAGCGTTGTTGTTCGGTGACGGCGGTGTACTTGCCTTCGGGGTCAACGTGTTCAACATGGGCGTGGTGTTGCCGTTCGTCGCCTATGGGATCTATCGGTTGCTGGCCAGGGGGAGCACTCTGACCTCGTGGCGGCGGGTTGTCGGGGCCGCGGTCGGCGGCTATGTCGGTCTCAACGCTGCCGCAATCTGTGTCGGTATCGAGCTCGGCATTCAGCCTGATCTGTTCCACGATGCCTCGGGGACGCCGCTGTATTCGCCCTACCATCTTTCGCAAGCGTTGCCCGCGATGATGTTTGCGCATCTGTTGATCGCGGGGATCGCCGAGGCCGCGTTGGCTGGTGGCGTGGTGGCGTATCTGCAGCGGGCGAATATCCCTCTGTTGCAGGTCAATAATCCGGGAGTGCCGGCCGATGCGGCGGATAGCTCGGCGCCGAAACCGAAGCTGCGTCCGGGTGCGGTAGCGCTGTCGGTGATGGCGGTGCTGCTGTTGTTGACGCCACTGGGTCTGCTGGCGCCCGGCGGCGCCTTCGGCGAAGATGCGCCGGAGGACTTGGATCTGGGTGATCTCGGGCTCAGCGCGGTGCCGACTGGGTTGGCGAAGTACGCCGGGTTCTGGAACCACACCGTGCTCGGCGGCTACGGATTCTCCAATGGTTCCCATCCCAATATCGGCTACTTGGTGTCGGCCGTGGTCGGGATCGTCGTGGTCGGAGTAACGGTCTATCTCATCGCTGTCGGTCTGCGCGCTCTCGGCTCACGGGGTTCGAGCCGAACAGGGACCGAACCGGTGCGTACCTCGGCCGACACCAGCTCATGACCGCGACCCCGTCCGCCGATCCGCGTCCGCTGTCGGCTCCGGACTGGCTGCTCACTCGCGATGTCGCGTTGTGCCCGTGTGGGTGTATCGGCAAGCGCCGCAAGGGATCCTACGTCGAGAAGACACTGACCGGCGGCGCGGATCTGTTGCGGCAGGTGATGTTCAGCGACGACACCTCCGCTCAGCACGGTTTGTTGCAGCGCATCGATGCCCGGGTCAAGATCGTCACCCTGTTCGGGCTGCTGCTGGTCGGGGCGTTCCTGCACAACATCGCGACGCTGATGGTGTTGTATGCCGCCACGCTGATCCTGGCCGCGTGTAGCGCGCTGCCGGTGGGATTCTTCGTCAAGCGGGTGTGGCTATTCGTCCCGATCTTCACCGGGATCGTGCTGATCCCTGCGACACTGAGTGTGGTCACCGAGGGCGAGGTGATCGTGACGCTGTGGCATTGGCACGGCCGAGCCGAGGGGATCACCCGGCAGGGTCTGATGTCGGCACTGCTCGTCGTGGCTCGGGTGGCGTCCTCGATCAGTTTGGTCATGCTGTTGACGCTGACCACGCCGTGGACGCGGCTGCTGGCGTCGCTGCGCACTCTCGGTGTCCCGCGCATGTTCATCCTGATCATCGGGATGGCCTATCGCTACCTGTTCCTGTTGCTCGCCACGGTCACCGATATGTATCAGGCGCGCAAAGCCCGCACAGTCGGTGCCGAGAAGCACGACAAGCACGCGCGTCGGTTCGTATTCGCCACCGCTGGCGCGATGATCGGTAAGTCGATGGCGATGTCGGAAGAAGTGCATCAGGCGATGGTCGCGCGCGGCTATCGCGGTGATGCGAAAGTTCTTGCCCAACCACGGTTGTCGAGGACCGATGTGCTCTACGCCATCGCTGTCGCGGTGTTCGGCGCGGCACTTCTGGTGGGTGAGCATGTCATCACCCGCTGAGGAATCCGAGTCCTGTCATCTGCCTGGCGCAGGGCCCGTCCTGGAGTGCGCGGATCTGCGATATCGCTATTACGGAAAGTTCGAAGCCCTTGCCGGTGTGTCACTGAAGGTTTCAGCGGGGGAGAAGGTCGCGCTGATCGGCGCGAACGGCTGCGGCAAGTCCACGCTGCTGAAGATATTGGACGGCTTGGTATTTCCCGAGAGCGGAACCTACACCGCGTTCGGGGCACCCGTCACCGAGGACGCCCTGGAAGACGAGCAGATGAACACCGGCTTCCGGTCACGGATCGGGTTCGTGTTCCAGAACAGCGACGCGCAGGTGTTCTCGCCGACAGTGCGCGACGAGCTCGCCTTCGGACCGCTTCAGCTGGGCTTGCACCGCGATGAAGCGGCGGCCCGGGTTCAGGACGTTCTTGCCCTGCTCGGCATCGCCGATATCGCCGACCGTGCGCCGTTCCAACTCTCCGGAGGACAGAAGAAACGGGTCGCGATCGGCACCGTGCTGGTCATGAACCCACAAGTGTTGCTGTTCGACGAGCCGACCGCCGCGCTCGATCCACGCACCAGCGAATGGCTGACCGAGCTGATCGAGGACCTCGCCGCAGCGGACAAAACGATAGTGCTGGCCACCCATGACCTCGACAGCCTGGATCGACTCGCCGATCGCTGCATCGTTTTCGGCGAGGACCACACGATCCTCGCCGAGGCGACACCAGCCGCCGTCCTTGCCGACCGGGCGCTACTGCTGCAAGCAAATCTCATCCACGCGCGCACCCGATTGCCGGTTCAGCCGCCCGGATGACTGCCCGGTCCGGCTCAGTCGTGGGTGTGTGAGTGATCGTGGAGCAGATCGCTTTGGTGCGCATGGCGATGCGAATGTTCGGTTCCGTCATCGTGTGCATGGGTGTGTTCGTGTTCGATGTGGTCGTGCTCGTGCGTGCTGTGGGCGTGGGTATGGGTCAGCGAGCCGTGACTGTGGGCGTGTGCATGAGGTTCGCTATGGGCGTGTTGGCCGGTCATCTCTGCGTTCCCTTTCTGTCTCGAACTGGTTCGCTGGGCAGCGCGTGCAGATCGGCGCTGCCGCGGTGGTGTCCGGGGATACCCGAACCTGCATGTTCGGCGTTGTAGACCGCGTCCAGTACCAGTTGACGCACGTGGTCGTTTTCGAGCCGGTAGATCACCTGCGTGCCCTTGCGTCGGGTCCGCACGAGTCGAGCCATCCGCAGTTTCGCCAGATGCTGGGACACCGATGGCGCCGGCTTACCGACATGGTCGGCCAGATCGTTCACCGATAACTCGGCATCGACCAGCGCCCACAGGATCTGAACGCGCGTCGAATCGGCGAGCATCCTGAACACCTCGACGACCAGCGCGGCTTGATCATCAGGCAACCGCGCTATCGGATCGTCTGCATTCATGCGCAGATAGTAGCGTTGTGGAACAACGTGTTCCGTGGCGAACGAGGTACATCATGAAAAACGTCGGCCGATCGGCGACACCCACTTCGCCATGTGTGGGCGATACCGGAACGGCGCTCACTGCGGATACATCCAACTACCCAGCTGTCGAGCACGCCCGATCGATCCTGCGTGCTCACGGATTGCGGTGCACCGCACCACGTTTGGTTGTGCTGTCGGTACTGACCGGCGACCCCGGCGTGGGCCACCTCACAGCACAGGAAATCGTCGCGCAACTCATCGAATGGGGAGAACCCGTCGACCTGACCACAGTTTATCGAACGCTCACGCGGATGGTGGAGATCGGCGCGCTGCACATGCTCACCGTCGGAGCAAGAGGGGCCAGCTACGGGCTGACCGAGCGACCCCACCACCATGCCGTCTGCACACAATGCGCGGCGGTGAGCGAAATCCCCGCCGAACAACTGACAACCGCGCTGGACCACGCCAGTCGCGGCAGCCGCTTCGAACTCGCTGACACCGCCGGGCTGACCCTGCACGGACTGTGCCCCACCTGCCAAAAGGTCGCGCAATAGCCGAACCCGCCGGGCCGATATCGTAGGTCTCGGTCTTCGCGAAGAAAAAGCAGCAACGAGACGCCGCCTACCAGACGCTGAAACTGATCACCGGGTAGCCGGTGCGACCCGAGAGCAGTTCGAGGATCGCGTTTTGAGCGCAAGTCAAATCGGTTGCGGTAGTGATATTTTCGGCGAGCTGAAGCGCGCTGGCGCAGGTGTGTGACGAGGTGGTGTCCATCGAAGCGTCGGCGACGTCGACGGTTCAGGAATGCCCCATGGATCCTGATGCGACACCGTGGGCGGGTTCGTCGGTGATCTACTGTCGGGTTCATGGATGCGATTGCGGAGTTGGGCCGTGTGTCGGCGTTACTCGATGCCGAAGCGAAGGCCGAGGCTTTGTTCGACGAGGTGATCACGCGCGGACTCATCGCGCCGGGGCAGACTGAATCCGCGGTCAGTGATGCGGTGCGTGACCTCGCCGAGGAGATGTTCGGAATCCGTCGGTTCTGGCACAAACGTATCGTCCGGGCTGGTGTCAATACTCTAGAGCCGTACTCTGCGAATCCGCCGGATCGTGTCGTCGGCGAGGACGACATTTGCTTTCTGGATTTCGGGCCGATCTTCGGCGAATGGGAGGCGGACTTCGGCCGCACTTACGTGTTGGGTGACGATCCAGCCAAGTTGGCTGTTCGTGACGCACTGGAGCCGTTGTGGCGGCAGGGGCGCGACCTGTTCGACGCCGATCCGGATATCACCGGCGAGCAGCTCTATGCCTGGATCGTTGACCGCGCTGCCGCGCTTGGCTGGGAGTTCAGTGCCCCGATTGCGGGTCATCTGGTCGGGGAGTTCCCGCACAAGCAGATTTCCGGCACTGCGGTAACCAGCTATATCGCGCCAGGGTCCGATACTCCGATGCGGCGTCTGGATCCTGCTGGGCGCGCGTGTCACTGGATCCTGGAGATCCATTTGATCGACCGTGACCGCGGTTTCGGCGGCTTCTTCGAACAACTCCTGGACGTGCGAACATCCGTGTGAATGCGCGCCCCGATCCCGGCCCGAGGCCATGGCACCTGATATTGATCTCTTTCGCGGCCGATGCCATGGACGGTCGAGAGGCACTTCACCTCCCGAGGGTGTCGGTGGTGTGGTTTGCTGTCGTGTCGTGGCCATCCATCTGTTGTTCTCCTACGGCACCCTGCGCCAACCCGAGGTGCAGTGCAGCATCTTCGGTCGCGAACTGGCCGGACGCGGTGACGAGATCATCGGATACGAGCTGGGCGAGGTCGTGATCACCGATGCCGCGGTGATCGAGGCCAGCGGCAGCGCCGTTCATCCGGTCCTGCGTCCCGCCGATCACGAAACCGGAATTCCTGGAACGGTTTTCACCCTCGACGACGACGATCTGGCCGCCGCCGACGCCTATGAGGTCGACGACTACACCCGGATACTGGTGCCGCTGCGCTCCGGGGTGCAGGCGTGGGTGTATGTCCTGGCAGGCCAGGATGGCGGTACCGCCGCCACCTAGGCGTCCGATAGCTATTCTCGCCTGCCCTGCCCTGCCCTGCCCTGCCCTGCCCTGCCCTGCCCTGCGGTGACGGTGCTGCGCCCACCATCGGCGCGCGGCATGGCGCCACAATCGCCAGAGCCTGATCGACTACGTCGGCTATCTGGGCTGCGTCCGACTGCACCGCGGATAATCTACGTTGGACCGCGCGGAGGGTATGCCCTCGCGCAGCACACCGGCATCGGTCAACTTCGCGTCGCGCCCCACACGCCCGAACCCAGCGGTGCCTGCTGAACCTTTTCTGGCGATGACAGCGCATACGAACGCAATCCGGGCGGTCGATATTCTGGCGAACAATGGTCTGCGGTCCGAGTGCCGCGTCAGGGCGTTGGAGAGCGCGAACGGCGTGCCTCGAAGGGACCAGTCGGGATATTCTGGCTGGTGCCCGGTGGGTAGATCACGAGTAGCCAATGGTCGAGAGAGATCCGTTCAAGACGCAGCGTGATGTCGGTATTGAGGTCGTCACGGAATTGAGCGCTGCTGGTTTCGCCGATGCCGAGGAGATCGGGCGGGGCGGTTTCGGGGAGGTGTTCCGCTGTACCCAGCCGGCCGTGGGGCGCACGGTCGCGGTGAAGGTGCTGACCGGCGAGCTGGATGAGAATCGGGAGCGTTTCTTTCGCGAGCAACGTGCGATGGGACGGCTGACCGGGCACCCGAATATCGTCGACATGCTCGAGGTCGGCGAAACCAGCAGCGGTCACCCCTACCTGGTCATGCCGTATCACGCTCGCGGGTCCTTGGATGCGCGCGTGCGCCGCGACGGTCCGTTGTCGCTGGCAGAGGTGCTGCACCTGGGGGTGAAGATCGCCGGGGCGCTGGAAACCGCGCATCGGGCACAAGTGCTGCACCGCGATATCAAGCCGGGAAATATCCTGCTCACCGACTACGGTGAGCCCGCGTTGACCGATTTCGGGATCGCCCACATCACCGGTGGATTCGAAACCGCGACCGGCACGGTCACCGGGTCCCCGGCGTTCACCGCACCGGAGGTCCTCGGTGGCGACGCCCCGAGCCGGGCCTCGGATGTGTACGGGCTGGGAGCCACGCTGTTCTGTGCGCTGACCGGGCATGCGGCCTTCGAGCGCCGCAGCGGCGAGGAGGTGGTCACGCAATTTCTGCGAATCACGCAGCAACCGGTACCGGACCTGCGTGAGCAAGGAATTCCCGACGACGTCTGCGCGGTGATCGAGGCTGCCATGTCACGCGAACCACGCGGCCGCCCCACCGCCGCGGAGTTGGGCGAGCAACTGCGCCAGGTGGAACGCGCTCGAGGTTTCGCAGTCGACGCGATGGCGCTGCCGACCGAACCAGGAGCTGAGCAGGCATCGGTTGTCATGTCGGTGCCCGCGGCGGGGAATCGCACCGGAAGCCTGCCGCTCGAGCTGACCAGCTTTGTCGACCGGCGGATCCAGGTGGCCGAGGTCAAGAACCTGCTGGCGGGGTCACGTCTGGTGACGCTGACCGGCATCGGCGGGGTCGGCAAAACACGACTCGCGCTGCGCGTCGCCGACAAGGTGCAGCGAAATTTCACCGCCGGTGTGCGGCTGGTCGAGTTGAGTGATCTGCACGATGAAACACTATTGGTCGACGTCGTGGCCACCGCCCTCGGTCTGCGAAACCAGAGTGCCCGGCCGATGCTCGAGGTGCTTTTGGAGTTCTTGTTCACGCGCAATCTTCTGCTGGTACTGGACAACTGCGAGCACATGATCGAAGCAGTCGCGGCGCTGACCGAATCACTGCTGCGCAACTGCCCGCAGGTGCGGATTCTGGCGACCAGTCGCGAGGCGCTCGGTGTCGGTGGGGAGTCGGTGTCCGCGGTGCCCCCACTGGGGATTCCCGATCTGGCCAGCAAACCCGGGCCGCGCGGGATGGCCCGCTACGACGCGGTGATGTTGTTCGCCGAACGGGGGGCCGCGGCCGTGCCGGGTTTCGAGGTAACCGATGACTCTCTGCTCAGTGTGGCCGGGATCTGCGCTCGACTCGACGGGCTTCCGTTGGCGATCGAGCTGGCCGCTGCCCGGCTGCGCACGATGTCGCCCGAGCAGATCCTGACTCGGC
This sequence comes from Nocardia sp. NPDC004604, assembly GCF_040609795.1. Classification (NCBI taxonomy): domain Bacteria; kingdom Bacillati; phylum Actinomycetota; class Actinomycetes; order Mycobacteriales; family Nocardiaceae; genus Nocardia; species Nocardia sp. NPDC004604. Next base: position 13,293 of record NZ_JBEXLC010000074.1, on the reverse strand, counting down.
TCGACAACCGCTATGCCCTGCTGACTCGCGGGAGTCGTGGTGCCCCGATGCGCCAGCAGACCCTGCGGTGGTGCATCGGCTGGAGCTATGACTTGTGTACACCGGCCGAGCAGCGGCTCTGGATTCAGCTGTCGGTGTTCGCGGGCAGTTTCGAACTCGATGCCGCCGAGCAAGTATGCGGCACCGACCTCACCGAGGCGCACTTGCTCGACGCATTGTCCGCACTGGTCGACAAGTCGATCCTGATCCGCGAGGAAACCCAGGGCACGATCCGTTTCCGGATGCTCGAGACCGTTCAGGAATACGCCAGGGAGCAAGCCGAGAACAGCGGGAGGTACCCGGAATACGTTCGGCGGCATCGAGATTGGTACGAGCGGTTGGCACTCCAGGCGGAAGCGGAATGGATCGGTCCGCACCAACTGCAGTGGGTTGCCCGGTTGGAGCGGGAGCTGCCGAATCTGCGAAATGCGCTGGAATTCAGCCTGTCCGAGTCGGGCGAAAGTGCGTTGCGGATCGTCAACGCCCTGTACATCTTCTGGACATCGCGTGGACGGCTCAGCGAGGGACGTCGCTGGTGCGAGCGCGCGCTGGCCCAATCGACCGATGCACAGCCGCTGAGTCGGGCCAAGGCTCGCTGCGGGGCCGCTACGATGGCCGTCCTGCAGGGTGACCTACCCGCCGCAGCCGAGAACGTGGCACAGCTCGAGGCCCTGGCCGAGCAGACGGCGGACCCACTGGTCGCAGCCCTGCTCGCCCACGCCAAGGGAAACTATTGTTCCGCGGGCGGTGCTGACAATCTGGCTCGTGCGAGTAGCCTGCTGGCCGATGCCATCGACAGCTACGAGGCATCTGGTGACCTCAAATCGCAGCTGGAAGCGCGGATTTCGCTCGGCTGGGCTTATGCACAACAGGGCGATACCACGCGGGCACTCGCGGACCTCGAGAAGGCGCTCGCGATCACCGAATCCGCCGGTGAAACAATGATTCGGTCGTGGGTGCTGTGGGCATTGGGATTCGCCGTGTGGCGAACGGGTGAGCCCGACCGCGCCGCACCTCTGTTGCAGAAGGGAATTCGAGCGGCCCGGCTGGTGTCCGATCCGGTCGTCGCCACCATCTGTTTGGAGGCACTGGCCTGGATCGCGACCGAGCAGCGCCATGCCCGCCGCGCCGCTACCCTGCTGGGCGCCGCCGATACGCTGAGCCGCATCGGCGCCAGCGCCGTGTCCATGCTACCCAATATGCTCGTCTACCACGAGGAATTCACCCGCTGCAGTCGCGAGATGCTCGGCGCGCGCGCATTCGAGGCGGCCCATCAGGAAGGCGCCGCAATGAGTTTCGATGCCGCAGCGGGCTTCGCACTCGGCGAGCGAGCCGAAGCGACCGCGCCGCCCCTCCGCTCAGGAGGAAAACTGACCAAGCGTGAGCGCCAGGTCGCCGATCTCGTTGCGCGCGGCCTGACCAACAAGGCGATCGCGGCCCGGCTGGTCATTTCACCGCGCACCGCCGATGGACACGTGGAACATATCCTGACCAAACTGGGGTTCACCTCGCGCGCACAGATTGCGACATGGGCCGCCGAACAGCCCGAACTCTGAAATCTTCGTCGCCACGCCGACATCAGCGCGTCCAAGACCGTGCGCTCGAGCCAGCGTATTTCCTTGTGGTCGGCGATGTGCGGTCGCAGGCCCGCATCGAGCATCTCATGCAGCGCCGATGGCCGACACCGAATGCGACCGGCAGGTCGTTGGAACTGGCGCCGCCGAATGGTGCCCAGCGGATGGCGAATTCGATCACGGACCCCGCGTCTGCGTCGACCGAACGGGCGGGCGCGAGAAAGTCCAATTGACTCAACGATGACCGAAACCATTGCGAGCCGTGGTTCATGCCTGTCCTCATTCTTTTGCGACAGGCCGGATTCGGCGACGGCCACACCCGCAATTCTCGTCACCTCAAACCAGTCGGGCGACACGCGCTGACCGATCGACTAGTCTGTCGCGGAGTCGCCACCGTAGAACACAGTGGCTCACGAGGGGGAACAACACTGCATTTCGACACTCGACCTCGGTTCGACAGCACGGAACTGCTGGAAGCCGGTGTGCGGCATCGCTTTCGATTCTGACCTTCCCCGCGGTCCAGGCCGGCTACATCGGCAAACCTGGCAAGGCGTACCCCGCCATGCTGCTGTTGGGCGACCGCAACTTCGAGGTGACGGCTCTGGTGGACGAGATTTACGCCGAGATCGTCGTGCGTTGCCAGGTCGGGCCCGCGCCGGGCCGCCGCGCCCGAACGGACCAGTGTCTTGCGGTGGTCCTATAGGCCGTCAAGTGCGCTCGGCGGACGATTGAATCGTTTGTCACTCAGCTGCTGCGAGGACCTGGCGTCTCGTTCCAATGCGCGATCATGCCGCATGCCGAGCGAACGCCCCTGGCCGACGCCTGGGGTGCGCGCGGTGGTCCAATGCACCAGCGGAGCGCCGATCGCCGACAACTCAGTGAAATTCAGCAGTTCAGCCGTGGTTTTTACCTACCGAACGCCTACCGGTCCGATCCGAATCTCTGGGCCATCGGCCGTCAGAGTGTTCGCGTTGTGAAGCGTTAGGCCCACTGAATAACGAAGCGTGGCATTGCGCGAACACATTGCGGTGATTCAGCATCGCTTGTTCCGAGCCATCCAGGGCCTCCAAGGCCCGACACACTCCGGCAGGCGGGGGTGGTAAACGCGCGCCCATGCCGAGTTGAGCGAGCCCGGTACCGCTTGCCAACTACTCCTCGGTGATCCAGTTGCCGTGGAATCCGATCGGCACCCGCCGGGGCAGGCGCACGGCGGCTACCGGCCCGGCTTCGACGGCGGTGGCGTCGAGAATCCGCAGCTGCGAGGGCACATTCGTGTCGTCGTGGATGACGAGGGACATCAGCCAGCCGTCGTCCTCGCTGCGCGCGTCGGCCGCGGGGACGAACACCGCTTCACCCGCGTTCCAGCCCGAACCGAGCTGGTGCACAGTAGATTTGCCGGTATCGACGTCATACTTGACGATGGTTTCGCGGTCGACCGCGTAGAGGTACCGGTTCGGGCGGCCGACGTGGCGGGCGTGGACGGTCGGGAACTCCACCGACCGATCGTCGAGCGGCTGTTCGGCGACCCGGCCGGTCGCGGGGTCGAGCGCCCACCGGTAGAGCTGCTGACCGCGGCCGGTGCCCGGCGAGGGGGTTTCTCCCGCCAAGGCGGGCCACGTGGAGTTCCACGCCCTCGCGTCGTATCGAATCGCATCCAGAATGACGCGGCCCGAGCCATCTTCACAGGCGTTGCCGACGTGGAAGACATAGCAGGGTTCCACCTCGAACCAGCGCACTGGGCCGCCGTTCTTGCTCATCACACCGATGCGCGCGCCATAGTCGTCGCTCCACTGGAAAGGCAGGCCCTTTCCCGAGAACTGAAGGGTGACAGGGAGATCCAGCCAGATTACGTGGTTCTCGGTGATCGCGAAGTCGTGCATCATGGTTGGCCCGGGGACGTCGACCGGGGTACTGAACACCAATTCGCCAGCGGCGGAAAGCCGGTGGTAGGTGACGAACGGTGGCCGCATGTCGGAGCCGAAGAAGTGCAATTCCCCCGTGATCGGGTCTTCCTTGGGGTGCGCCGTCATCGCGGTGGTCAGCTTCCCGGCGAAGTCGCACGCACCGACCGTGTCAAGCTCCGGCGTGACTTCGGACGGAAAACTTTGCTCCACCAAGGCGAACAGCCGTCCGCTGTGGCAAATGATCGACGTGTTGGCCGTGCTGTAGGCGCGATCGAAGCTGCCGTCCTCGCGCAGCGGCGAAGCCCCATCGAACTTCAGCGTGCGCACCCATCGGTTTCGGTACCACTCCGCCCGTCCATTGCGCAGCCGCACACCGTGCAGCATGCCGTCCCCGACAAACCAGTGCGGGCTTATCTGACCCGGCAACGGATTCGACCCATTGCGGAAGTACCGCCCATCCAGCTCGGCGGGCAGGGCGCCGACGACCTCCAACGCGATGGAATCGATCTCGTCATCAACCGGTGCGTAGGGACCGGCCATGTAACTCGGAGGAGGTGCTTCGTTGTCGAACTCGGGTGAATGTTGTTGTGGGTCCTGGGCTTTGCCGGGTTGCTCCATAACTGCTCCTGCGATGCTACGCGCTCACCATGCGGCGAACCGCGTCAGCGACTTGCTCGGGTCGCTCGGCGGGGATGATGTGCTCGGAGACCGCGTCCTCGAATTGCCCGCCGACCTGTTCGGCGTACCGGCGCTGGTATTCACGCATGACGTCGAGATTGCGAGCCTGGTAGCGGGCGGCGTGGATCGCCGAGATGACGATGACGCCGGATTTCGGCGGTTCTGGTGGGCGGCGGCGGAATTCGTCGATCGCCCCCGCGACGGCCGCTATTTCATGCCGGGTTGTGGCGAGCCCGGCGGGGGTGAAGTCTTCGGCCAGCATGGTCGCGTAGCTGTCGGCGGGGAACTTGCGCCCATAGGAGCGGGTCAGCATCCGCATGAGCGGTGGGAAGTGGCTCAGTGCCTGCTGCGCGGCGAGGATGCGGTCGGTCTTCTTGGCGGTCGGCGCCCAATTGTTGTAGTTCGGAGCGGCTTCCGGTGTCGGGTCGATGAGGACGAGCCCGGCTGGCGACAGCGTTTCGGCGGCGCGACGGACGATCAGCCCACCCATGCTGTGGCCCACCAGGATCACCCGCCCCGGCGTGAGCGCCTGGACCAACGCCACCAGGGTGGCCGCCATGCCGTCGATGGTCTGCAGTTCGGCGGCGCTGCCGCTGCGGCCGCGACCGGCCCTGTCATAGGCGACGGTATGCGCGATGTCCCCCAGTAACGGCACCACCCGATCCCAGAGCGTCCGCCCGGCGCCCCCACCGGATTCGAACACCACCCAGGTGTCCCCGGTGCCGGACTCTTCGAAGTAGATCTCGGTGCCGTTCACCATCATTCGACGCCCAGGAACATCCCGCATCGCGGTCACCCTTCCATTCAATACCAACTTTGGGAAAGGTACCATATATGGGATAGTTACGTATGGACCCGATCGAGTTGCTGCTCCACCCGGTGCGATTGCGCATCATCCACGCACTGTCCGGCGGCCGATTACGCACCGCAGGAGAGTTGTGCGGCCGCATGCTCGATGTGCCCCGGACTAGCGTCTACCGCCAGCTCGGCCTGCTCACGGAGGGCGGAATGCTCGAGATCGGTGACGAGCGACGCGTGCGCGGCGCGGTGGAACGCTCCTACCGATTGCGCCCCGACCGCCCGACCGTCTCCCCCGAGGCGAGCAGCGCGATGACGCCGGACGATCACCGCCAAGGGTTCGCCGCCGCCATGGCCGTCCTGATCGCCGAGTTCAACGCCTACCTCGATCAAGCCGACGCCGATCCCGTCGCCGACGCGGTCGGCTACCGCCAAGCCACGCTCTGGCTCAGCCCCGAGGAACTCGACACCATGCTCACCGGCTTCCGCGACCTCGTCGCACCCCTCGCGGCGAACCAGCCCGGGCCGGGCCGCAGACCGTACTTGATCAGCCCGATCCTTTTCCCAGGCGAGAAACCAGCATCGCCGAGCTGACAGTGCTGCCGCACGTTCGCCGCACCCGCACGCCGACGGCTTCCAGACTCCGAGGCCCGGGGTATCGCCACGGATTGAAACTTCGATTGTTGGCCTCGGAGTCACCGACTGGTCCGCGTCGGTCCGGAAAGTCCAGCGGCCCCGGCGAGGCGATGCGGGGCCGTTGGATCCCAGCGACGTAGCTGTTGACCGGTCTTCATGTTGCGCGCGGTGCTAGTTATGGATCTTCTGGAGGATGTTGGTGCTCAGTTCGTCGGGGAACAGGGGGACGCGGTTGGCCCTTGCACCGGTGATCAAGTCGTCGAATTCGCTGGTTATGTAATTGAAGTTGTCCCCGGTGATGCCGATTTCGTACATGCGGGGCAGCCTGGGCCACGAGCCGACCCTGTTCAGCTCGGCGGCTTCGCCTTTGCTCGGCTCGGTGCTGTAGTAGGACAGGAAACACCGGGCCTGGTGGTCGATCCCCTCGGCCTCCGTCCTGGCCAGCAGGTAGCGAAGTTGCAAGGCTCCACGCCCGATACCGCACACCGTGAGCGGTTCGCCGCCGTTCCTGTAGTTGATCGTGCGTGTGATCACCGACCGCAGGCTGTCGTAGGCCTTGCCGTCGAGGCTGTCGCTGGTGCTCAGCGACACCAGGATCAAGTCGTAGCTGGCGTTGTTGAGCATGGCGCGGAACGAATAGTCCGGGCTTGGGCTGTCGATTTCCTTGGCGAAAGCGTTGGGATCGACCGCCGCCTCGGCCGAGTCGCCGACCAGGATGAACGGGCGGACTATGCCGTTGCGGGAGGGGAACACCGCCGCGGTGCCGAGAGAGAGGTCCCACTTGGTGGCTGGTACGACACTGGTCATCGCCGAGCTCCTCACATGGTCGAAAAGATCCGGAGAAGAAGTAGACGTGCAGCGAACACCCCTCACGTGGATGCTCCCGGGTCGACCAGGGAACATCGCGCGAGACCAGGTCCGATGCTACCTAGGCCCCCTCTGCTCCAACGGCTTTCGCGAGAAGCTGTGACCAGCGAGGACTCGGGAACGACGGGCGGTACCGGATCGAACCACGGCGTACTGGGACGTGGCGCCTCCCTGATCGGCAACGGGAACGTGGCCGAAGATCTCATCTCCCACGGCGGTCCCCGGTCACTCCCTCTCTCACCTCGTCGACGGTTCCGGCGGCATCCATGCCGGGGATATGGGGAAGTCCACGGTCGCGATGTCTCGGAAGACGCCTGGTTATCGTGGGGGCATATCCGGTTTGATGCTCCGACGGATGTGTCATGTTGCAGTTATTGGCGCTGCCCGGAGTTGCTGAACCCAAGGATGGCGAGCCAGGCATCGGTGTCGTCGGCATCCGGATACGACAGCTCATCGCCCCGGAAGGCAAGCCATCTCTGCGCTTGCTCGCTGATCGTGGACGGTGTGGGGAAGCCGCGGTCGCTGAAGTACTGGTCTGAGGACGGCGTGCACCCGACACCAGCTGGTCACGCCGCACTCGCGGCGGCCTGGCTGCGCCTGGTCGCACCGGCAGGAGTCCAGCGTCCGGTCGTCGCGGCGAGCTCGGCGAACATGCCGTCGGCGGCGAGCAGGTGCGCGTCGTACTTGCGGGCGATCTCGCGCACGACCTGGCTCTTCGGGTCCAGGTCGGCGCGCCACTTCTTGCGGCCCTCTTCGTCGAGGCGCGCGTAGCCGTTACCGACCTCGACAATGCCGCTGATCGGCAGGAGGAACGGCTCGATGAGGATCAGCTCGGCGCGCCGGTGTCGGCGAGGGGTGCGAGCAGCCGGTCGTACCCTGCGGCGTAGTCCTCCGCGGGGATTATGTAGCCGTTTCCCAGCGCACCGCTGAGGCACACGTCGAACACATCCGGACCAAACTCGGATTCACCTCGCGCGCCCAGATCGCAGCCTGGATCGGCGAGCAGAGCCGACCGGCGCACAGGTGAAGCTACAGTTTACGAACTCGCGTTCGGGCGTTCGGGCAGGTCTATCTCAGCCGACCGAACGCACGGTAGTGGGTGAATGCAGCGTGTCTTGTTGGTCTGGTGAACCGGTGCGCCTCAGCAGCAGGCACGCGATCAGCTCTCGTGCCGGGTCGCGTACCCGATCCACGCCGCGATCTGGGCGCGAGAGGTGAACCCGAGCTTGGCCAGGATGTGCTCGACGTGGGCATCTGCGGTGCGCTGGGAGATCACCAGCCGGGATGCTATCTGCTTGTTGGTGAGCCCCTCGGCGACCAGGTCCGCCACCTGGCGTTCACGTTTGGTCAATGTCGTCCCGCCGGCGGGTGGTGTGCCGGCCGGTTGTTCTTCGTTCAGCGCGTAGGCGACCGCGGCGTTGATTCTCATTGCCTGGCCGCGTCGCCACGCCGCATCGAAGCGCATTTCACCGAGTGCGCGACGCACGACACGCTCGCAGTCGAGGTGGGCCTCGACCATCTGTGGGAAGTAAATCGCCGCGCCGGGGGCGGTCCGCATCATATGTGCCGCAGCGCCCATCAGCACGGCGGCTCGCTGGTGGTCGGTGCCGGCCGCGATCCACGCCAGCACTTCGAGATCCAGTGCCGCGACGAGAAGGCTGCGCATGCGCTGGTTGAGCCGCAGCGACTCCCGCAGCAAATCCTGTGCGCGGGAGCTCTCACCCTGCTGCCACGCCGCGATCCCGGTCATCCCCAGAGCGGTCGACCGGAACAACGACTCGCCGCACGCCTCGGTGATGGACAGGATCCGCTGATGGCACTCGGCTGCCCGTCCGGTATCGCCCTGCTGCGCGTGCGCCACACCGAGCAACAGCAACGCAGTAACGTGCAGGCATCCTCGCGGGTCGGAGCTCAGCACCTCGATGGCTCGATTGATACACGACACCGCACGCGCGGGCTCATCGAGATAGAGAGCTAGATCACCCTCCGCATAGGCGATCAGCGCCTGATTCATGGGTGTGGGATCGCGCTCGGCGAGCACACGCCCCTGCGCGAGCAGGGTGGCTGCCGTCTGGAGGTCCCATTGCCGCGTGGCCATGAAGACGCTGGCGTGCAGCGCCCGGACCTGGTCGGTTGTCGAACGTACGCAGGGATGGGCCAGGGCGCGGTCGAGCCAGCGGCGGCCTTCACCGAACAAGCCACGGAAACTCCAGAACACGAAGGAGGCGGCGCTGATGCGCAGCCCCGCTTCGGCTGACTGCTCGGTCGGGTCGGACATGCAGAATTCGAGCACTGCACGGATGTTGCCCTGCTCGCGGTCGAGCCGGGCCAGCCAGTCGAGTTGCCGGTCGCTGATCCAGTCGGCCTCGGCATCGAGCACCAGCCGTCGGTACCAGTCCCGGTGCCGACGCCGCAGATCCTCGTCCGCACCGGCCTCCCGCAGCTTGTCCTGCCCGTAGTCCCGTACGGTGTCGAGCATCCGGAAGCGGACCGCACCCGCGGGTTCTTCCCTGATCACAACCGATTTGTCCACCAGCCAGGACAGCACATCGAGCAGCTCTGCCGCCTCGGTATCGGCACCGCACACCGCCTCGACGGCGTCGAGTTCGAAACCACCGGCGAACACCGACAGCCGGGCCCACAGCAGTTGCTCAGCCGGGGTGCACAGCTGATAACTCCAGTCGATGCACCACCGCAAGGTCTGCTGCCGTGTCGGCGCGGTGCGGTAGCCCCGGGTGAGCAGCGCGAACCGATCGGTGAGCCGCAGCAGAATCTGGTCCGGCGACATGGCGCGCATCCGAGCCGCCGCGAGTTCGATCGCCAGTGGCAACCCGTCCAGCCGGGAACAGATCCCGCCCACCGCGGCCTTATTCTCCTCGGTCAGCGCGAAGCCGGGCACGACTGCCGCAGCGCGATCGGCGAACAACGTCACCGCATCGTATTTACACAGCTCTCGCAGCATCGGCTCGCGGCCGGCGGCAGGAACGCTCAGCGGCTGCAGCCGCCGCACCGCTTCTCCGCCGATATCCAGCGGCTCGCGGCTGGTGACCAGGATCCGCAATCCCGGACACACCGACAACAACGTCTCGGCCAGGCTTGCCATCGACTCGGCAACCTGCTCGCAATTGTCTACGACGAGCAGGGTTTCACGGGATCGCAGAAACTCGACCAGCGTGTCATCGACCGGCCGGGCCGAATCGACCCGCACGCCCAGCGCGGCAGCGACGATGGGAGCCACCAGCGACGGATCACGCACGTCGTTCAGATCGATCGCCCACACCCCATCGGCGAAATCGCGTCGAGCAGCCGAGGCCGCCCGCAGCGCCAGTCGGGTCTTGCCCACGCCGCCCATCCCGGCCAGCGTCACCAGCCTCGACACGGTCAGCAGGTGCTTGAGCTCGGTCAGCTCGGCGCGCCTGTTGACGAAGCTGGTCAACTCGGGCAGCACGTTGCCGCTGCGTCCTATGGTTCGCGATGAGGTCGGCTGACGGTTCTTCGGCTCGTGGTCGCGGGCGCCGGCGGGGTCGCTGCGCAGGGCCATCTCGCCAGCCGGGTAGTTGCAGCATTGCTGCACTTGCCGGATAGCCTCGCCAAGCTCCGCTGCGGAGGGCCGCTGCTCGGGATCGCGGTGCATCGCCGATTCCACGACAGTGCACACCTCGGCTGGGAAGCCGCTATCGCGCAGGTCCGGCACCGGCCCCCGGCTGATCCGCACAAACATGGCCACCAGTTGCTCACCGCTGCGCCGCGCGTAGGCAGCATGCCCGGTCAGCGCGCAGAACAAGGTGGCACCGAGCCCGTAGACATCGGCGGCGGGAGTCGGAGTGCGGCCCTCGAGCACCTCCGGCGCGGTGAACGCCGGCGATGCCGTCACAATGTCGGCAACCGTTTCGAACCCGCCGGGGATGCGCGCGATCCCGAAGTCGGTCAGGACAAGTCCACCATAATCGGTGAACAGAATATTGCCCGGCTTCACATCGCGATGCACGATGCCCAGCCGATGCGCGCTCTCGAGCGCCCCGGCGATCCCGGCCCCGATCCGCAGCACGTCATCCACCGGGAGCGGACCGCGCCGCCGGATCCGCGCCGCCAGCGAGTCCAAGGGGTAATACGGCATCACCAGATAGGGCCGCCCGTCGCTGGTAACACCGGCCTCCAGCACGGTGACGATATTGGGATGCCCGGTCAGCCGGCCCATCGCCCGCTGTTCCCGCACGAACCGCGCCCGGTTCTCCTCGTCCAATTCCCCGGTCAGGACCTTCACTGCAACCGTGCGATTCAACCCCACCTGCCGACAGCGATAAACCGCACCGAAACCGCCGCGACCGATCTCTTCGGTGTCCTCGAAGCCGACCGCACGCAACTCCTCCGCTACCGTCATGCTCACGTCACGGCGGGTACGGTTCGCGGCGTCGTCGATCATCAGCCGCGCGCAATCCTCTCGGTATGGCTGTGAGCACCGGACATGGTCAACTCACCTTTCGACGGTGCCCAGCCTATCGCCCATGACGAGCGGACATCCAGCTATTCGACGGATGCGGCACGGCTATACACGGTTCCTCCGTGCCGACCGCGAACACCGGGAAGCAATCCCATGGTGTAGATATCCGAGGCCCTCATCACCGCTCTGGTACATCGCGACCACGACCGGAGACGGCGCGGTTGCCACCGACGTCAGCATGGCCGTGTTCCGCACAACGGCCTCGAACGTCCTCAATTGCCGCATAGCGCGCACGGCAGAATCACCTTCAGCTTCCCGCCTGCCACGGAGTCCGCGCTCCAGCTGCTCTCCACTGCAGTGAAGAATTCGCCTTCCATGATGGCGGAGAGGGAGCACCAGGTTGGCGGCGAGTGATGCTGGGCCACCGCAGGATTCGAGGAGGTAGTGGGCCTGCGGGTCCGTGGTTGCGTTGCCGCGGTAGAGGGTGGGCAGGGTGGTTTGGACGTAGAGCCAGCAGCATGGGTACAGGTGCCCAGAGGCCGAGAGGAAGATCTCGCGGGCGTTGAGCGCGGAGCAGCTGATCCGGCAGGTGTCGAAGCTGTCGTAGTATTCGGCCTTGGCTTCGATGGTGCACGCCCACAGCAGGACTTCGTTGACGAGTCGCTCGTTGGCCGGAGGCCGGAGTTCGCCGATCACCGCGCCAGCGCGGTCGTAGATGGGAGCGGCGTTGATGCCGTCGCCGGGGCGGAGTTCGGGTGCGGGTTCGTAGAGCGGCCGCAGGAAGCGGGCGGTCTTCTTGACGTGGAACTCGGCGAATCCGAGTTCGTTGGCGCGGGTGCGGGCGGTGTCGATCTCGTGTTCGTTGTGGGCGAAGGCGATGTGGTCCCACTGAGCGCGCCCACCGGCAGCGATGAACGCGGCGGCGTTGCGCAGGACCTTGTCGATGTCGACCTTGCGGCGGTAGATGTGGTTGGCGTCGAGGCCATCGATGGCGAAAATTGCTTGGATTCCAGGGATTCCGGCGACCTGTGCCCACCACAGTGGTGTGCGCAGGCCTCCGTTGGAGTAGATCCGGATCGACGCGTCCGGGCTGATTCGATGGACGTGCTGGCAGATCTCGAGTAGTTCGGGCGCGATGGCCGGGTCTCGGTAGGCGCCGCAGATGTCGATGATCTCGAGCTGGGCCAGGACGTCGTCGGGGATGCAGGTGCGGAACTGGTTCAGTGTCATTGAGGTCTCGACGAGGCGTAGTGCTCCTGGGTGGTCGAGCTGTGCCGCGCGGCCCGGCCTCGCCCGCCGGTTCACGAGCCTACGAGCACATCCCGCTGCGCCATGTCTGAACGAGGACGGAGTGCGGGCCGTGGCCGAAGCCGAACACCTCACCGGCACCGAAACTGTGAAATCCTCGGTCACGCGATGGCGATCCGCCCAATCACAACCCATCTAGGTACGTAGTTGCGTACTTTGCCGATGTGCGTCGCCTACCTATGCGACGACGGTAAAAGGTGTCGGCGGGCACAGGTGTCGGTTGGGAGCATTCCACCGCGCGATTGATGCCCGTCAGCGACGACGGCGACCCCCGCGGTGCACAACGACGTGGAACCGAGGCGGGCAACAACGCCCAGCGGGGTCGCGGTCATCAACTGGATACGAGTGTTACCAGTGCCGAGCTCGGCTTTGCCAGCGAGGCTACGGCGAACATATCCATCCGGCTGGCGCAGGCGATTGTCTGCGGTTGCCAGTCGATGCGGAACTGGCTTCTTACGATGACTGCACTACTCCCTCTGGCCTACGGGTACTTGCGCGATGACTTGATCGGTGAACGCGACCGCGATTCGGGTGAAGACACGTTACGGGCTGCGGCTCGCTCGCTCGGCTACGAGCTGGGTACCGTGTTCCATGAACCGCCGCCGGAGACCGGAATGCTCCCGCCAGCGTTCGTCGATCTGATCCAGGAATGCCGCCGCGCCGCAGCGCACGCGGTGATCACACTGCACGGGCACATGCCGAACATGTCGGTGTCCCGGATGGTCCTGCAGGCGGTCCTGCAAGTGCGCGCCGAGGTCGTCGTCCACGAAGTCGGGTAATGAGTTGAGTCTCGGGGCCCAGCGAAAGGATGGTGTGGCGATTCAGATCGATGCGTGGCGAATGTTACGAAACTTGTTGTGCGAGTGTGTAACTCGCAGTGAACCGATACGCTGAGCGGGCAGGACTGGCAGCAGAATCATCCGACGCGTTTCCAGAGACGACACACTGACGCATTTCATTTTCAATTAACACACGAACTGTTGCTTCGCGTTGAGGTGTTAATTTGTAAGAAGATTGCTGTAATTGTTGTTTTACTCTATTTAGACGT
>NZ_JBEXLC010000073.1:0-43038 GCF_040609795.1 Nocardia sp. NPDC004604 | reverse complement strand
GGCGAATCTGGGCAGGTTGGCGGCGGACGCGCCGCGCCAGCCGTAGATCGACTGCATCGGATCACCAACAGCTGTCACCGCCAGTCGCTGTTCGCCACGACTGCTTGCCCGTTGCTCCGCATCCGACCGATGCCCCCGCATCGGACCGCCGTCACTCCGGCGAACATCGGGGTCGGCCCGGTGGGCGCCGGAGTCGCTTCCGCCAGCGTCGGGCACACTTCGGTGCGAGCCGGAGCCGCCTTCACCAGCGTTGAACTCACCTCTGGTGGAGCCGAAGCCGCCTCCACCAGCATCGAACTCACCCCGGGCGGAACCAGGGCCGCCTCCACCAGCATCGAACTCACCCCGGGCGGAACCAGGGCCGCCGGAGCGAACGTCCCGGTCGATCGGCGCATCTGACAACGAGAGCCGATCAGCCCCGGTGTCAACGGTGGACTGCGATGGGGCGGTGGCCTTTCGCGACCGTTTGGTGTGCGGTTGCGGTGGCGATCCGCCGAACAGTGCTGCGAGCAGGATGCGTTGGGCGTGGCCGGTGTCCTGGTATTCGTCGAGTAGGACCAGACGGAAGCGGGCGCGTTCGGCGGCGGCGACCTCGGGATGTTCGGCGGCGAGGCGGGCGGCCAGCGACATCTGGGCGCCGAAATCCAGTGCGCCGCGGCGGCGCAACGCCTCGGCCAACTGCTTGACCAGGGGTAGCAGCGCAACGCGTTCGCGCTGCACCTGCACGATGTTCTGCAGGGCCTGGCTCGGTCCGCCGCGTTGACGCGGACCCGCGGGCAGGGTGTGCACCAGCTTTTCGAGTTCGGTGTGGGCCTCGGCGAGTTGTTCGGGCTCCACCAGATGTTCGGCGAGTTGACCGGATAGGGCCAGCACCGCCTCGGTGACCGAGACCGGGGTGCGTTCGGTATCGAGGTCACCGTCCCAGTTGCGGACCACCTGGTGCGCGAGTTGCCAGAGCTGGGTTTCGGTCAGCAAGGTCGCCGAGGGTTCCACCGGCAGCAGCAGACCGTGTTGGGTGAGCAGCCGCCCCGCGTACGAGTGATAGGTGCTGATCTCGGGTTCCGCCCCGGAGAGCTGGGCGCGCAGCTCACCGCCGGTGTCGAGTTCGCGCAGCAGCGGGGAACCGGCCAGCCGGGCCAGCCGGGTGCGGATGCGGGAGGTCAACTGCTGGGCGGCTTTTCGGGTGAAGGTCAGACCGAGTACCTCATCGGGCAGCACGAGGCGATTGGCGACCATCCACACCACGCGCGCGGCCATGGTCTCGGTTTTGCCCGCGCCCGCACCGGCCACCACCAAGGTCGGACCCGGTGCGGCCGAGATCACGGCGGCCTGCTCGTCGGTGGGCGGCGGGAGGCCGAGCGCCTCCGCGAGCCGGTTCGGCGAGACGGTACCGCTCATGCCTGCGCCTCGCTGACGCTCAGCTCCGGCATGCGCGACGCGCGCTGGCACATGGTTCGCTCACTGCGTTCGCTCACTCGTCGGTCACCTGCCTTCCGGTGTCCTGGACGGGGCAGCTGCCCGCCACCGAGCAGTGCCTGCAGCCGTCATTGCGCATGGCGAGATAGCTCGGGCCCTGGGTGGCGGCCGCGGCATCGTGAATTGTGCCACGCCATTTCTCGAGCGCCTCGGCATCGAGGGCGGGCTGCATGCGCTGGGTGGCACCCTCCTTGCTGCTCGGTTTGGCAACATAGACCAGCCGCGCGCCACCGGGTTCGGCCGCGGATTCATCGCGCGCAGTGTCGGATTCATCGCGCGCACTGTCGGATTCCACGGCGATGTCGAGCGCGCCAGCGGCGGCGGCCACCTGATAGGTGGCGAGTTGGGCATGGTCGGCGGCGGCCTGCTTGGTGACCGGCGACTTGCCGGTCTTGACATCGACGATGACGAACCGCCCGAAGGCGTCGCGCTCGAGCCGGTCGACCCGGCCCCGGATCCGAACGGCGCGTTCCTCTTCGGTGCGCGGGGGCAGCACACAGTCGACCGGAACCTCGACCCCGGCCTGGGTCAGCTCACCGCGGGTATTGCGCACCCAGGCCATGAATGTCTCCAACATGGCCTCGGTGCGGCGCAGTTCCTGGCGCGAATGCCAGCCGGTGCCGGGATCGATGGCCTCCCAAGCCCGGTCCAATGCCGCGCGGACCTGCGGTTCGGGCACCTTGCCCGCCAGCGCCTGTACGAGGGTGTGCACCAGATTGCCCTTGACGGCGTGCGGGTTGTCACCATCGGTGCCACCGTGTCGTTCCAGCGCCCAGCGCAGCGGGCAGGTGCGCAGCAGCTCGACGGTGGACGGGGACAAGGCGACCGCGGTCTCGTCCTCGTCCCAGAGCGAACGCGATGAGCTGAGATCGGTGGTGCCGTACCACTCGTTCGGATGCGTACCGGGTACGCCCGCATGTGCCAGCCGGGCCAATTGATGCGCGGCGCGGCGCCTGCGCGCCGGATCGGCCTCGGAATCGCAGACCACACCGCGCAATTCGGCCACCAGCGCATGCATGACCAGGGCGCGCCCCGGATCGGCGATCGGTAATGCGCCGGGCTCGCTGTCATCGTCATGGCCGAGGAGTTCGGCGAGGAATCGGGACGGCACCAGATCGCGTTCGCCCGATACCGATTCCACCGCGGTGACCAGCAGTGAGCGCCGGGCCCGGCTGCACGCGACCAGCAGCAGCCTGCGCTCCTCGGCCATGATCGGGGCTGCGCGGCTGACCACATCACCCGCGTCGATAATGCCCGCGGTGAGGTCGACCAGATCCTCGGTCTGCAGCAGGGTGCCGCGCGGGCGCGGATTCGGCCAAATGCCTTCCTGTACCGCAGCCACCGCGACCACGTCCCACTCCCGGCCCGCCGATGCGTGCGCACTGAGCAGCGCGACCGCATCCCCCGGCGCGGTCAGTGCTCTGGTGTCGTGCGGAATCTCTTGCTGTACAAGGTATTCGACGAAGCCCCCAATACTCGCGCGCGGCAGCCGGTCCACATAGGCGGCCGCGGCGTCGAACAATCCGACCGCGGCATCGAGGTCGCGGTCGGCCTGCATGCCCGCTGCGCCGCCGCGCTCGGACTGCGCGACCCAGCGCCGCTCCAGCCGCGATCCGGTCCACAGCGCCCAGAGCACATCCTCCAGACCGGCACCGCGGCGCCGGGTCTTGGCGGCCCGGTCGAGGGCGTCGAAGACCCGCTTCAGCGGTGCGGCCTCGACATCGGTGAGCCGCTGTGTGATTGCGCGGTCCACGCGCCCGACCAGCAGGTCACGCAACACCTCCGCGGAGGATTTGTCGACGTAGGCGCGCCAGGAATCGGCCGGGTCGGATGCGGCCTCGGCTGATCCGGTCTGCCCGCCGATACGTTGCGGCTGCGCGCCGCTCTGATCGGCTCGCCACACAATCCCATCGGCGTCGTCGGAACTCGATTCGGCCTCGCCCGACCCGGCATGTTGCGGCTCCGCGCCACTCTGATCGGCTCGCCACACAATCCCATCGGCGTCGTCGGAACTCGATTCGGCCTCGCCCGACCCGGCATGTTGCGACTGCGCACCACTCTGATCGGCTCGCCGCACGACCCGTTCGGCATCGTCCGTACGCGATTCGGCCGCATTCGGATGGGCGGTCGCACCACCGCTGGGCTCGTCCACGCGGTCCGCGCCGTGCCGGGCCGCTTCGGCATCTCTCCCAGCGGCGCCAGCGTCTTCTGTTGTCGCGCTGTCCGATTCGTACTCATCGGCGTCCGATTCGGGACGCTCGCCCTGCCATTCGGACTCGCGCAGATTCCATTCCGGCTCGATGCCGTACCAATCCGCATCGTCGGCGATCCGTTCGGTTTCGCCGATGCTCCGCTCGGCCGTCGCGATATCGCGTCGGACATCGGTATTGCCGACACCCGCCTCGTCCGGCAGCAGATCCGCCGCACCGGGCAGCAGATCCGCCCCATCAGGCAGGAAATCCGCCTCATCGGGCGGCAGATCCCCACCAACATCCGACGGGAAATCCGCAGCGGTCCAATCGGGTTCACCGTCGGGCACGGAACTCACGCGCCCAAGCGCGGTCTTGATTTCAGTGCGTGCGGCCTCCAGCACACTGCGCCGAATACCGCGACGCAATCGACGCAGGGTGATCTGATCGGCTCCGCCCAATGGTCCGGCCAATAGATCCAACGCGTCCTCCGCCGAGAACATCGCCTCGGCCGAGCGCCGCCGTCCACGACGCTGTGCCTCCTCGGCCAGCACCGACCGCAGCGCGAGCAGCATCCAGGCCGCACCGCGCCGCCGGGCCAATGGCGCGTCGAGCGTGGGCTGCTGCACCGGCACTCCGGCCGCGAGCAGGGCACGGCGCAGCGGTGCCAGCGACAGCGGCACCGAGCGGACGATCACCGCCATCCGCGACCACGCAACACCGTCGGTGAGGTGCGCGCGCCGCAAATGATCGGCGATCAGGGCGGCCTCCTTGGCCGGGGTGGCCAGCACCCGCACCCGCACCTCGGTGCCGTCATCCGTTGGCTCGACCGTATGACCGGGTGCCGAAAAGCGTTGTGGCGCACTGCCGGGCAATTTCGCGGCGATCCGCGCGACGGCCAGTTGTACCTGGCCGCCCGATCGGTGGTTGTCCCGCAGGATGATTCGCTGTCCGTCCGGCGCCGCCAGATCGGCGACGAAGCGCGCGTCGGCACCGCGGAAGGCGAATACCCCCTGATCCGGATCGCCCGCGACGACCGCGGTGTGCGCGGCGGTACCCATCACCTGGACCAGCAGCGCGGCCTGCGGATCCAGATGCTGTGCATCGTCGACCAGCAGGTATCGAATCCGATTTCGTTCGGCCGCAAGCAGATCCGCGTCACCGGCCAGCGCGTCCAAGGCCGCGCCGACGAGTTCGGCCGCATCCAATGCCGGTGCGGTCGCCTCGGGCGCCTCCACCCCGACCGACCAGCGCAGCAGCATCGACTGTTCGTAACGGACCGCGAATTTACCCGCCGCCACCCACTCCGGCCGCCCGTGCTCGCGGCCCAGCCGCACCAGATCCTCGGGTCCGAGTCCGCGTTCGGTGGCCCGCAGCATGAGATCGCGCAACTGTTCGGCGAAGCCACCGAGGCCGAGCGCTGGCTGCAACCTTTCCGGCCAGAGGTTGCCGGCCCCGGCCACGATATCGGTCAGATCGCCGCGCAGCATTTCACGCACGACGGCGTCCTGCTCGGCACCGGTCAGCAAACGCGGCGGCGGATTGCCGTGCGCGCTGGCATGTCTGCGCAAGACCGAGAACGCGTAAGAGTGCAGCGTCCGCACCAGCGGCTCCCTGGTGGCGCCGGGCACACCACCCTCCGCGGTGTCCGGGCCGCTCAGCCGCGCGGTGATCGCGTCGCGCACCGTACTCGCCGCCTGCTTCGAATGGGTCAGCACCAGCACCGATTCCGGATCGGCGCCCGCGGCGATGCGCTCGGCGGCCAGATCGATCAGCAGCGCCGTCTTACCGGTGCCGGGGCCGCCGAGCACCTGCCAGGGCCGCCAGCCCGGTCGAATCGGGCCGACGATGGCGGCGGCGTCGAACAGCGCGCGGACATCGGCACCCCAGACCAGAGTCGGGGGTGCCGCCATATTTCGGCGAACAAGTCGCACCGCGCTATCCGATCGCACCACGCGGGCTATTGCAACAGACACCCCCGACACACCATGCGGCCGATTCACGCGTCGGTGAGGTCGAACACATGCCTCGGTCTGCGATGGGTTTCGATATACGTCAATATGAGTCTTGTGTCGCCTCTTCATGTGTATCGGTACGGCCCCGCGGACGGACCGAAAGTCCTGGCCCTGCATGGTGTGACCGGTCACGGCAAACGCTGGGAGGATCTGGCGACCCGACATCTGCCCGATATCCGGATCATCGCCCCCGACCTGCGCGGACACGGCCGCTCGCCGGCGCTGCCGCCATGGAACTTCGAGGCCATCGTCGAGGATCTGGTCGAACTGCTGACCGCGGAGGCCGACGAGCCGGTGGTGGTGGTCGCGCATTCGTTCGGCGGAGCCTGCGCACTGCACCTGGTCCGCCACCATCCGCACCTGGTTCGCAAACTGATCCTGCTCGATTCGGCCATCGCGCTCGAGCCGGAGCGCCTGATGGATATCGCGCTGTCCAGTCTGGCCTCACCGGACTACGACACCGTCGAGCACGCTCGTCAGGACAAGATCTCCACCGGCTGGGGCGAGGTGGAGCCGCGCCTGCTCGATGCCGAACTCGCCGAACATCTGATGCCGACCGCCGACGGCCGCGTCGGCTGGCGGATCAGCCTGCCCGCCATCAATTCCTATTGGGGCCAGCTGGCCCGGCACTATGTGCTGCCACCCGCCGACCTGCCCACGGTCCTGGTGCAGGCCATGAAGGTGGTACCGCCCTTCGTGACGCCGGAGTTCCGGGCCGCGCTCACCGAGCATCTCGGCGCGAATCTGACCATGCTCGAATGGGACTGCGATCATATGGTCGCCCAGGCCCGACCGGCCGAGACCGCGGCGCTGATCCGATCGGTACTGTGAGTCCGATGGCCACCACCGATGCCGAGGTCGAGCGGGTGCGGGCGCTCGTCGCGACGGTGCCGCCCGGCCGGGTGGTCACCTACGGCGATATCGCCGCGGCCGCCGGATTGTCCACCCCGCGTACGGTCGGCTGGATCATGCGCACCGACTCCGCGGACCTGCCATGGCATCGGGTAATCGGCGCGGGCGGCCGTCCCGCCGCCCATCTGGCCGATCGCCAGCTGCGCCTGCTGGCCGCCGAGGGCGTGCCGATCCGCGACGGTCGAGTGGACCTGCGCACCGCGCGCTTCCCGCTCCCGTAAACGGCTCCGTCGCCGTCGGGCGGCGGTTACCGTTGAGGCATGTCCACCCGCCTGGCGTGTGTCGCATTCGATGCCGACCGGCCCCGGTCCGTCGCGGACTTCTGGGCCGACTTACTGGGCTGGACGGTGACGATCGACCGCCCCGACGCGGTCGACGTGGCGGCGCCCGATCCCGACGGCCTCGACCTGGCCCTGACCTTCCGGCCGGCGACGCGTGCGAAGGGCAGTAAGAACCGCATCCACCTGGATCTCGCCAGTCGCTCAGTCGAGCATCAGCGGGTGCAGGTCGACCGCGCGCTCGCGCTGGGAGCCCGCCACATCGATATCGGCCAGGGCACGGTGCCGTGGGTGGTGCTCGCCGATCCGGAGGGCAACGAATTCTGCGTGCTGGAGCCTCGAGCGGAGTACGTGGACACCGGCGCGGTGGCCGCCATCGTGGTCGACACCAATGACCCGGCGCGGCTGGCCGAGTTCTGGTCCACCGCCTCCGGCTGGCCGGTCGCGCACGGCGGCGCGCAGGTGGCGGGGCTGCGTTCGGCGACCGGGCTCGGCTGCTGGCTGGAATTCATTCGTACGCCCGATATCGAGCGCGGCCGCAATCGAGTCCATCTCGACCTGGCGTTCTTCCCCGCCGATGATCCGGCCGCCGAGCTGGCCCGGCTCCGCGCGGCGGGCGCCACCGAGGTCGGCCCGGACGCCATCGGCAGCGCACCCGGCCTGGCGCTGGCCGATCCGGAGACCAACGAATTCCGGCTGCTCCGGCTGGCCCACGACCATTCGGCGGTGTAGCGGGTGCGACGGCCCGCCGGTCGCCCGCGGCACCCGGCCCTCCCCGGTTCCGTGCCGCCGACGAATTAGCATTTCGGCCATGCTTGCCCACCCGTTGCCCGACCGCCACCCCGCATCGAATCGCGACGCGATGCCACGGGCCATCGCGCCGGGCGCCGACCGGTGATCGCCGCGGATGCGATCGTGCTGGCGGGCGGGCGCGCCAGCCGGATGGGGGGCGTCGACAAACCCGCCATTGTCATCGGCGGTCGGACCATGCTCGATGCGGCGCTGGCGGCGGTGACGACCTGCAGGCAAACCGTTGTCGTCGGACCGCACCGGCCCGAATTGGACGCGGAAATCATTCAGGTGCGGGAGGTGCCGCCGGGCTCGGGTCCGGTCGCCGCGGTGGGGGTCGGGCTGCGCGCGCTCGGTCCCACCGCCGCCCCGCTGGTGGTGGTGCTCGCGGCGGATCTGCCGTTCCTGTCGAAAACGACGGTGCCGGAACTGATTCGGCACGGCACCGAATCCGGTGCGGACGCGGTCTTCGCGGCCGATGAATCCGGACGGCCGCAGTATCTGATCGGTGTATGGCGGCGCACGGCACTCGCGAGCGCGCTGGCGCGGCTGGACTCGCTGATCAATCAGCCGATGAAGGCGTTGATTCCGGCCGATACGGTCACCGTCACCATGGCGGGTATCGCCGATTGCGATACCGAAGAGCAGGTGCGCCGGGCCCGGCTGGCCTTGGATACCGGTGCCACCGAAACCGCCGCGCCGAGTGCTCGTCCCACACCGTCGACCGCCGCCGGTACCGCGCTGCCCCTCGATGAAGCACGGAATATCCTGCGCACCACCGTCTCTCGACTCACCGAATATCGGGCCGAGCTGGGCTCGGTACCCGGTGCCACCCTGGCCGCGGCGCTGACCGCAGTCGGGCCGCTGCCGCGCTTCGACGTCTCGGCAATGGACGGATACTCGGTCTCCGGTGACGGTCCGTGGCGTTTGCGCCGCGATATCGGCTTCGCGGGCGGGCGGCGGCCGGTCGGGTTGCTCTCCGGCGAGGCGGTGCGGATCGCCACCGGCGCCCATGTGCCCGATGGCACCACCCGGGTGCTTCGTGACGAATTCGCGCGCATCGACGAGGACGACATACTGCACCGACTACCGGATTCCCCGCTGCGCGAGGATATCCGCCGCCGTGGCGAGGACCGCGATCGCGGCGATCTGGTCGCCCCCGAGGGCACCGCCGTCACCGCGGCCCTGATCTCCGCCGCGGCCAGTGTCGAAGTGACCGAGGCGGCCGTGCGCGGTCCGGTCCGGGCCAGGATCATCATGACCGGCGACGAGATCCGCAGCACCGGCCCGCTGCAGACCGGCCAGACCCGCGACTCGATCGGGCTCATTCTGCCGAAGGTGCTGTCCTGGTACGGAGTTCACACCATCGATCGGGTGCACCTGCGCGATACTCCGCGCGGCTTCGACGAGGTGCTCGGCGCCGCCGACGATTGCGATCTGCTGGTGATCGTCGGCGCCACCGGCGGTGGGGCGGCCGATCAGTTGCGCGGCGCCATCGCGCGTGCCCAGGCTCGAATCCTGGTGCACCGCTTGGCCATCCGTCCCGGCGGATCCACCGTCGTCGCCGAACTGGCTACCGGCACAACCGTTCTCGGTCTGCCCGGCAACCCCTTCGCGGCGCTGGCCACGCTCATGGCCCTGTCCCCCGCCCTCGTCGAAGGCCGGACCGGCGGCCATCCGCTGCGCCCGCTGGTCGGGCCGCTGCACAATGCGAGCGCGATCTCCGGACCCGTCACCCGCATCGTCCCGGCCCGCATCGCCCCCTACGGCGGCTGGCTGGGCGATCCCCAGGTCCGCACCACCCATCTGGGCGGGCTCGTCGACCGTGACGGACTGGTCATCGTCGCGGCCCAGGCCACCGACGACGACCCGGTCGAATTCCTCCCACTGCGGATGTAAAGAATCGACATTCTTCTTCCACTGCTGATGTCCGCTCGCTATTGTGGCGTTGTTAGGCGAATCCAAATCACTTCGGAAAGGACCGAGTGGAGATGGCTGAAAAGTCGAAGAAGACGCCTAAGAAAATGCCCAAGCAGATGGAGCGGCAGCAGCAACAGCAGCGCCAGGAGGGCATGAACCGATCCGGCTCGATGAGCGATCGCGACCGGATGGAACAGCAGCGTCAGGACCAGGGTTCGGAACGGCGCGGCTCTGAGCAGCGCCGACCCGGACAGCACTGATCCGAAACGGGCCGCCGGATCCCGCTTGGACCGGCGGCCCGTTTGCGCGCACCCCGGCTCCGCTCCGGTTCTTCCCGGCTCCGGACGCTAATTACGGCACGGTATTTCAGCCGCTCACCCCATAAACGTCCCACGTATTCTCGCGAATGCACTGCGCGCGGTTCGAATTAAGCACGGTCACGCGCCAGAGCCGCTTTTCGCCGCCGAAAATACGAAATGCATTGCGGGCCGCCGTGTGGGAATTGCGCGCCGAAGCACAGTAGCTCCGGGCATCAGCGGCGGGCCGGATCGGGAGCGGGGACGGCATCGTTATGAAGGTTTCTCCGGTGCTCGCACGACCGCCGATTCCACCCCTGCGTGGACCTATCCGCCGACCGCACGGCGGGGCGCACCGAATGTCGTTGTGGTGCCAATCGATGGTATGAGCTACAGCGATATCGGCCCATTCGGCTCCGAGATCGAGGCGCCGACGCTGGATCGCCTGGCCGCCACCAGCCTTCGGCTCACCAACTACCACACCACCCCGCTGCGCTCACCATCGCGCGCGTCGCTTTGACCGGAATCACTACCCACCGTGCAGGTTTCGGCTTTCTCGCGAATGCCGACCCCGGATATCCCGGTCTGCGACTCGAACTCGCCGACGATGTGCTGACGCCGCCGCAAGTCCTGCGCGACAACGGCTATGCCACCTATGCGGTCGGCAAATGGCATCTGGTCCGAGATGCCGCTGTGGATCCGGCGGCGCACCGGGATTCGTGGCCCACCCAACGCGGCTTCGACCGCTACTACGGGATGCGTCCGATTACGACGGTCGGGTGAGTGCACGTGCGGTCGAGTGGACCGCCGCCAGTGATGCGGGGAGCAGGACGGCAGCGCCGAGCCAGGTGCGCGCATCGTTCCTGCGGACTCCCTGTCTGCCCAGTTCCCGCCAGGCCCACAGGGAGTACGGGATGACCACGGTCGGCGCGGTTGCCACGCCCGGCGTGTAACCGCGGTGCGCGGCACTGAGGGCGAGATGGCCGAATCCGTGCACGCCGAAGCCGACGAGGGTGGATTGGAAGAAGCGGGAACGGCCGCCGGTCGCGGCGCCTCGCGCCGCTGCGGCCAGCACGAACGCACCCATCAGCGAGATCGCGACGTGCGACTGGGCAGACGTGACCGGCTCCCGCAGCCACACCGGGCCGAGTTGTCGCTTTCCCGTTCTGGCCGCGTTCTGCTGCGACCACGGTGCCATCGTGAACCATTCCTCGGTGTCATTGGCCAGCCAAGCGAGGAACAATCCCCACGTCACAGCTTTGCGCATGGTAACTACCTCCAGCAATAGATCGTCACGGTCGTTGGTGTCGGCGCTCGCTAACCGACCAACCGTCTGAGATTGCGTCGTACTCGCGGCATCGTTGCGGCCATCGGTGATGGGTGAATTGCGCGGCTCATCAGAGCTGCCCTTCCGACCCATGAATGCAACGCAACGTTGCGTTGTAAATATAGCTCGGCAGGCATAGCAACGCAACGTTGCGTTGTAGAGTGATGGGGTGGATATCGACAAGAGGCCCACCATCGGGCCGCGCAAGGCAGAGGAGATCTTCGCGGCGACACTGAAACTGTTGACCGAGAAGGGGTACGACAGCCTGACCATCGAGTCGGTCGCGGCCGAGTCGGGCGTCAACAAGACGACCATCTACCGCTGGTGGCCTTCCAAAGACGCGCTTCTGGCCGCCACCCTCGTCGCCGCCCAACCGCTCACCTTCGCCGTGCCGGACACCGGCAGCCTGCGTGGCGACCTCCTCGGGCTGGCACGCAGCATTGCCGAACTGCTCACCGCCGACCGCACTGCCCCGATCATCGCGCCCGTCTTCGCTGCCGCGCCGCGGCGGCCAGAACTCGGCCAGGTCGCCCGGGCGTTCTTCGCCGACCGACTCGCCCGTGAACAACCCATCTTCCAGCGCGCCATCGAGCGAGGCGAGCTGCCGCCCACCGCGGACCCCAAGACGATCATGGATATGCTGGCCGGCTCGATCTGGTTCCGCGTACTGCTGCGGGGCGAGGCCGTTACACCGGAACACCTCGACCACACCGTCGACATGGTGCTGCACGGAGCCGTCGCGGACGCATAAGTTCCGGCACCGCTGTCGACGCGCCGAAATGGCAGCTGTTCGATGTGCGAGACGGTCGAGCGCGAGGCGGAGTTCGCTGCGGAATGATGCCGGGAGCCCGTCGGCCGGATTTCCGCCGCCACCGGCGGTCCGATACCGTTGACCAGGGGCAACACCCCCACTCCGCGATACCGAAGGATGGGCCTGATGGACGACAGTTCCCTGATCTGGGACGACGGTGCGCTGGTCACCATCGACCAGCGTGAACTGCCGCACGAGGTGCGCGAGCTGCGGTTGACCACCGTCGACGAGGTCATCGACGCGATCAAGACGCTGGCCATCCGCGGCGCGCCCGCCATCGGCATCGCCGGTGCGTTCGGTGTGGTCATCGCCACCGCCGCGCATACGACCGACGGCGTCGTCGAGGTGGCGCGGGCCGAGGCCGATGCCGCGCGGATCGCCGATGCCAGGCCCACCGCGGTCAATCTCGCCTGGGCGGTGCGGCGGGTGGTGCCCAAGGTGCCACTCGGCGCGGACGCGGTACTCGCCGAAACCCTGGACATGCTGGCCGAGGACGGTCGGGTCAATCGGGCCGCCGCCACCCATGCCGCCGATCTCGTCCAACGGCTGTGCCCGGACCGGCCGCTGCGGGTGCTCACCCACTGCAATACCGGGCGACTGGCGACCAGCGCCTTCGGCACCGCGATCGGGGCGATGCGGGTGCTGTCCGAACGCGGTGCGATCGAGAACGTCCTGGTCGACGAGACCCGCCCGCTCTTACAGGGCGCGCGGCTGACGGCCTGGGAGCTGGCCGAAGCGGGCATACCGTATCGGCTCACCATCGATTCGGCCGCCGCGTGGGCGATGGCGACCGGTCAGGTCGACTGTGTGCTGGTCGGCGCGGACCGGGTGACCGCCAATGGCGATGTCGCGAACAAGATCGGCACCTATGGGCTCGCGATCGCGGCCCGCCACCACGGCATTCCGTTCATCGTGGTGGCGCCGGAGTCCACGCGCGATCCGAAGACCGCGACCGGCGCCGAGATCGTCGTCGAGCAGCGGGCCGCGGCAGAGGTGACCGGATTCGGGGGCGTCGCAACGGCTCCCACCGATACCGAAGCTTTCAATCCGGCCTTCGATGTGACGCCAGCGGAGTTGGTGACCGCGGTCGTCACCGAACTCGGTATCGTGCACGGCGCGAATGCCGAACCGGCCGAAGACGATCCGGGTGCGGCCATTGCCGATATCGCCCGCGAGCTGTACGGCCGCGGCTGGATGCCGGGCACGGCAGGCAATATCTCGGTGCGCACCGGCAATACCGCGGTCATCACCGGCAGTGGTCTGTCGAAGGGCGAACTGACCGCAGGTGACATGGTGAACGTCCGCATCGCGGACTCCGCGCCGGTGTCGGACCAGCGGCGCAAACCCTCGGCGGAGACCACAATTCACACGGCGGTGTACCGAACCACTGACGCCACGGCTGTCGTACACATCCATCCGCCGTACGCGACGACCGCCGCTACCCGCTCGGGCTCGCCCGATGCGGTGACCACCATGCGCATCGCCGACTACGAACTCATCAAGGGCCTGGTGGCCGAGCGGCCGGACGGCACCTATCCGACCGTCCTGGACCTGCCCGTCTTCCCGAACTGGCCCGACGTCGCGCGCATCGGCACCGATATCGAGCGATATCTGCGCGAAAACCCCACCGCGGCACCGGTATTGGCCATCGCGGGGCACGGGATCACCACCTGGGGGGACAATCTCTCCCAGGCACGCGACCGTGCCGAATGCCTCGAAGCCCTGTGCGAGCTGGTGGCCCGCACCGGCCGTCGACAGGCCTTCACCGCTAACGACTGCCTGTAGGTCGCTCGAAACGACCAGCACGCAATCCGAACGAGATCCTCGAGATTGGACTGACATCATGACGTTGCTGCAGGTTATGGCCGCCGACAATGCCGACAAGATCCTGCTGCGCACCACCGACGATGCGGTGATCGCCGCCGAATTGGCTGCCCGGGGAATCACTTTCGACCGCTGGCCGGTGCTGGACAACGCCACCGAAACAGCATCGGAGCAGCTGCTGGCCGAATATGACGACCGGGTGGCCGAACTCAATGCCTCCGGCCGCTACCAGCATATTGATATCGCCCGGATCCACCCCGACGACGCGAATCCGGAGTGGCCGCAGATCGCCAAGGGCGCTCGGGAGAAGTTCCTCAATGAGCATCGGCACGCCGAGGACGAGGTGCGCTTCTTCGCGGCCGGACGCGGCTGCTTCTACCTGCATCTCGGCGACGAGGTGGTGGCGGCGGTCTGCGAAGGCGGCGACCTGCTCTCGGTGCCGGCGGGCACGCTGCACTGGTTCGATATGGGCACCCGCCCCGACTTCATCGCCATCCGATTCTTCGAGGAGGCCGACGGCTGGGTCGGCGACTTCACCGGCGACCCCATCAGCGCGGGTTTCCCGACCCTCGACCAACTGCTGACCGCCTCGTGATCGCCGCCGTCGTCGTCGATATCGAGGGCACCACCAGCCCGACCAGCTCGGTGCGCGAGGACCTGTACGGCTACACCCGTGCGCGGCTGCCCGAGTGGCTGGCCGAAAACCGCACGGCCGCGGCCGCTCCCATTATCGCGGCCACCCGCGAACTCGCCGAACGCCCCGATGCCGATACCGACGGGGTGGCCGCGATCCTGCGCGACTGGCTCGGCTCGGACGTGAAGGCCGAACCGCTCAAGGCCGCGCAGGGCATCATCTGCGCCGAGGGCTTCCGCAATGGCGCGCTGCACGGCGAATTCTTCCCGGATGTCGCGCCCGCCCTCGCCGCCTGGCACACCGCTGGCCTGGCGCTCTACGTCTATTCCTCGGGATCGGTACGCAACCAACAGGATTGGTTCACGTTCGCCCGCGGCGGCGAGCTGGCATCGCTCATCAGCGGCTATTTCGACCTGTCCAGCGCGGGGCCGAAACGCGAAGCCGCGTCGTATGCGAAGATCGCGAGCGCCATCGGCACATCCGCCGACCGCATCCTGTTCCTGTCCGACCATCCGGACGAACTCGACGCGGCGGTCGCCGCGGGCTGGTCGGTGACCGGCGTCCATCGTCCCGGCGAGCCGAATCCCGCACGGCCCCCGCATCATTGGATCGCCTCGTTCGCCGAACTGACCCTGCCCTGAGGTATTCGCCTGCCGCGCTGGAACTTTGACGGCGGCTAGCTGGCCGCGGCTACCGCCTTCCGGATCCGCCGGGACCGAGTGTCCGGCCGCTTCGCCGCGACGACACCGTTGACGAGTTCGCGGCGCGCCGTGAACGACAGTGCGTCGAATGCCGCGCGCACCCCGGCGACCGCCAGTGCGGCGGCCAGGTCGGCAGGGACTTCGACCGTGCGCTCGGCGTCGTCGCGCTCCACGGTGACCTCGACCGTATCGCCGGGCTGCCTACCCAGTTCGGTGCGGATCGCTTTGCGCATGCCGAGGCACGGCCGCGCACCCATGGACGTGATGGATCCGGTGTAGGCGATACCGTCGAAACTGGCGCGGACCGGTATCCGGCCGCCGCCCCCGAGCGCCGCGATGACCTCGGCGGGCACCGCGACGTAGGCACCGCCTCTGGCGGCGGACTCGATGGTCGCTTCGAATCGCTGCATGCGCCGAAGAATAATCCGCGCATGCGGTAATCACCGAAACTATCGGCAAATTGGCAGCGAATAGCGAATCGGGTCGTGAAAATGGTGCGCGCGGGGCCGTTCGACCGCTCCGCGCGGATCCGAAATGGGCCGCAGCAGGTGTCTCGGAGTGTGTTAACAAATGTAAACCACCTGAGAACCCGCGGTTTCCAAAGCATCACCGGCAAGTCCCCGAAACACCTGCCGCAAGCCGTGTTTCGGCCGGTCAGGGCGAATCCGCGCAGGTCACCTCGATGCTGTCGGTGTTCGGGGGCAATCGCGCGGTGACCGTCACGTTGCGCCGACCTCACAACTCACCACCGGCCAGCGCGCGCTGTGAGAGATTCGTTTGGACGTGCGTCGTGACCTCCTTACAGTCGGTGCATCAGCCCGATTTCACAGCTCGAAGGGGACGTCGTGGTTAATTCGCGCATTCCGGCTTCCGCGTCCTCCGATTCGGCCGATCGGCAATCCAGCGACGCGAGTGACGCACTGCTGCGTCTCGGCAAATATTTCCACCGGGGCGAGGTGTCGGCCGATCGGCGCAGCCTGCATCAGGTCGGCGGGCGCAGCGCCGACGAGTTCTACCGCGACCGTTGGTCACACGACAAGGTGGTGCGCTCCACGCACGGGGTGAACTGCACCGGATCCTGCTCCTGGAAGATCTACGTCAAGGACGGCGTGATCACCTGGGAGTCGCAGCAGACGGACTATCCGTCGGTCGGTGCGGACAAACCCGAGTACGAACCGCGCGGCTGCCCGCGTGGCGCGTCGTTCTCCTGGTACACCTATTCGCCCGCACGCGTGCGCTATCCGTATGTGCGCGGTGTCCTGCTCGAGCTGTACCGGGAGGCCAAGGAACGGCTCAGGGATCCGGTGCTGGCCTGGGCAGCGATCGTCGAGGATCCGGAAAAGGCCCAGCGCTACAAGTCCGCTCGCGGCAAGGGCGGATTCGTCCGCGCGGAGTGGTGGGAGGCCGCCGAGATCGCCGCTGCGGCGCATGTGCACACGATCAAGAAGTACGGACCCGATCGTGTTGCCGGGTTCTCCCCCATTCCGGCCATGTCGATGGTCAGCCATGCCGTTGGCGCCCGGTTCATTTCGATGCTCGGCGGCTCGATGCTCTCGTTCTACGACTGGTACGCCGACCTGCCGGTGGCCTCCCCGCAGGTCTTCGGCGATCAGACCGATGTGCCGGAATCGGCCGACTGGTTCGACGCGGGCTACCTGATCATGTGGGGATCGAATGTCCCGGTGACCCGGACCCCGGATGCGCACTATATGACCGAGGCCCGCTACCGCGGTCAGAAGGTCGTCGTGGTCTCGCCCGACTACGCGGACAACACCAAATTCGCCGATGAATGGGTGCCTGCACGGCCGGGAACCGATGCAGCCCTTGCCATGTCGATGGGTCATGTGGTCCTGAAGGAATTCTTCGTCGACCGCGCAACGCCCCGGTTCCTCGACTACGTCAAGCGCTACACCGATCTGCCCTTCCTGGTCTGCCTCGACGATCCGCAGGGCTGGGACGCCGACGGCCAGTACCACCACGATGGTGCGCTGCCCGGCAAATTCCTCACCGCCGCCGACATCGGCCACACCGACGAGACCGCCGAGCACAAGATGGTGCTGCTCGACGCCGAGGGTAATCCGGTGGTGCCCAATGGTTCGCTCGGACACCGCTTCACCGCGGGCGACGCGGGGAAGTGGAATCTGGATCTCGAAGGCGTCGATCCGCTGCTGACCCTGCACGACCGGGCCGACCAGCGCCCGGTCGCGGTGCAGCTGCCGCGTTTCGACACCGATACCGCAGGCGTGGTGGTGCGCGGCGTACCGACGATCACCGTCGCGGGCAAGCGGGTCACCACGGTCTTCGATCTGCTGCTCGCGCAGTACGGTGTGGGGCGCGACGGACTGCCGGGCACCTGGCCGACGGGCTACGACGACGCGTCCGAGCCCTACACCCCGGCCTGGCAGGAGGCCATTACCGGCGTACCCGCCGCACAGGCTCAGCGCATTGCCCGCGAATTCGCCGATAACGCCGATAAATCCGGCGGCCGGTCGATGATCCTGATGGGTGCCGGCACCAACCACTGGTTCCACTCCGACCAGATCTACCGCGCCTTCTTCACCCTGACCCTGCTCACCGGCTGCCAGGGCGTCAATGGCGGCGGCTGGGCACATTACGTCGGCCAGGAGAAATGCCGCCCGGTAACCGGTTGGGCGACACTGGCCTTCGGGCTGGACTGGCAGCGACCGCCGCGCCAGATGCAGGGCACGGTGTTCTGGTACCTCAGCAATGACCAGTGGCGCTACGATCCGTTCACCGCACAGTCGTTCGCCTCCCCGCTGGGCCGTGGCAAATTCGCGGGGCGCACCGCCGCCGACAATATCGCGCTGGCCAGTCGCCTCGGCTGGATGCCGAGTTATCCGACATTCGACCGCAATCCGCTGGATCTGGTGGACGAGGCCGAGGCGGCGGGCAAGACCGCGCCCGAACATGTGGTGGACGGGCTCAAGTCCGGTGACCTGCGCTTCGCCTGTGAGGATCCGGATGCGCCGGAGAACTTTCCGCGCTGCCTGACCGTATGGCGGGCGAATCTGCTCGGGTCCTCCGGGAAGGGCAACGAATACTTCCACAAGCATCTGCTCGGCGCGGATTCCAATCTGCAGACCACCGATGCCGAGGGGGTGCGCCCGCAGGAGCTGGTCTGGCGCGCGGAGGCGCCGACCGGAAAGCTGGATCTGCTACTGTCACTGGACTTCCGGATGACCAGCACCACACTGTTCTCCGATATCGTGCTGCCCGCCGCCACCTGGTACGAGAAACACGACCTGTCCTCCACCGATATGCACCCGTTCGTGCACGCCTTCTCCCCCGCCATCTCCCCGCCATGGGAGGCCAAGACGGATTTCGAGGCGTTCCACCGGATCGCGCGCGGATTCTCCTGGATGGCCGAGAAGCACCTCGGCAAGCGCAAGGACATTGTCGCGGTTCCGCTGCAGCACGATTCGCCGGATGCCCTGGCACAGGCGGGTGGACGCGTACTCGACTGGAAAACCGGTGAATGCGAACCGATTCCGGGCAGGACGATGCCGAAGTTGGTGGTGGTCGAGCGGGACTACCCCAAGCTCGCGGAGAAGATGGCCGCGCTCGGACCGCTGATCGATACGCTCGGCGTCACCACCAAGGGCGTCACCACCCATCCGGACGAAGAGGTGGCCTACCTCGCCGGTGTGAACGGCACCGTGGTTTCCGGTGTGGCCCAGGGGCGTCCGTCGCTGGCCAAGGACACCCACGCGGCCGAGGCGATCCTGGCGCTCTCGGGCACCACCAATGGCAGGCTCGCGGTCGAAGGGTTCCAGGCGCTGGAGCGGCGCACCGGAACCCAGCTCGCCGATCTCGCCGCCGAACACGAGGGCAAGCGAATCACCTTCGCCGACACCCAATCCCGGCCGGTTCCGGTGATCACCTCGCCGGAGTGGTCGGGTAGCGAGACCGGCGGACGGCGGTACTCGCCGTTCACCATCAATACCGAACGACTCAAGCCCTGGCACACCCTGACCGGGCGCCAGCACTTCTACCTCGACCACGACTGGATGGCCGAACTCGGAGAGCAGCTGCCGATCTTCCGGCCGCCGCTCGATATGACTGCGCTGTTCAGTGAGCCGGGGGTGGGGTCCGTCGGTGACAATGGCGTCACCGTTCGGTACCTCACACCGCATTCGAAGTGGTCGATCCACTCGGCGTACCAGGACAACCTGCACATGCTGACGCTCTCGCGCGGCGGGCAGTCGATCTGGCTGTCGGATAGGGACGCCGCGAAGATCGGTGTGGCGGACAACGATTGGATCGAGGCGGTCAACCGCAACGGTGTGGTCGTCGCGCGGGCGATCGTCAGCCACCGGATGCCCGAGGGCACGGTATTCATGTACCACGCCCAGGACCGGGCGGTGGACGTGCCGCGCATCGAGGGACTGCCGACTTCGAACGGCAACGGAAACGGATTCGACTGGGCCGCACCGGATCAGCAGCCAGGTAAGGGTAAGCGCGGCGGCATCCACAACGCACTCACCCGCATCATGATCAAGCCATCGCATCTCATCGGCGGTTATGCGCAGCAGTCCTTCGCACTGAACTACCACGGGCCCACCGGAAATCAGCGCGACGAGGTCACTACCATTCGTCGCCGCTCGCAGGAAGTGGAGTACTGACATGCGTGTCATGGCACAGCTGGCCATGGTGATGAACCTGGACAAGTGCATCGGCTGTCACACCTGCAGTGTCACCTGCAAGCAGGCGTGGACCAACCGCGGCGGCACCGAGTACATGTGGTTCAACAATGTGGAAACCCGTCCGGGACAGGGCTATCCGCGCCAGTACCAGGATCAGGACAAATGGAACGGCGGCTGGACGCTCACCAAGCGCGGCAAGCTCACCCTGAAATCCGGTTCGCGGCTGAAGCGGCTGCTCAATATCTTCGCCAATCCCGATCTGCCGACGGTCTCGGATTACTACGAGCCGTGGAGCTACGACTACGACAATCTGCTGTCGGCGCCCGCGCTGGACACCAGCCCGGTCGCGCGGCCGAAATCGCTGATCACCGGCCAGGATACGAAGATCACCTGGGGCGCCAACTGGGATGACGACCTGGGCTCCGGACCGGAGCAGGTCGGCAAGGATCCGCTGTTGGCCAGGCTCTCCGATCAGGTGAAGCTGGAGTTCGAGCAGACCTTCATGTTCTACCTGCCGCGCATCTGCGAGCACTGCCTGAATCCGTCGTGTGTGGCCTCCTGCCCGTCGGGTGCGATCTACAAACGGTCCGAGGACGGAATCGTGCTCGTCGACCAGGACAAATGCCGCGGCTGGCGGCAGTGCGTCAGCGGCTGCCCGTACAAGAAGATCTACTTCAACCACAAGACGGGCAAGGCGGAGAAGTGCACATTCTGCTACCCGCGCGTGGAGGTCGGCATCCCGACGGTCTGTTCGGAAACCTGCGTCGGGCGGCTGCGCTACATCGGCGTCATGCTCTACGACGCGGATGCGGTGCAGGCGGCGGCCTCGGTCACCGATACCGAGGACCTGTATCCAGCACAGCTCGGGGTGTTCCTCAATCCGCATGATCCCCGGGTGATCGCGGAGGCCGAACGCGCCGGTATCTCGCCCGAATGGCTCGAGGCCGCGCAGAACTCGCCGGTCTACCGGCTGATCGTCGACTACCAGATCGCGCTGCCGCTGCATCCGGAATACCGCACCATGCCGATGGTCTGGTACGTGCCGCCGCTGTCGCCGGTGGTGGATGTGCTGTCGGAGACCGGCCACGATGCCGAGGACGCGTCGAATCTGTTCGGCGCCATCGACGCACTGCGGATTCCGGTCGAGTACCTGGCCGAACTGTTCACCGCCGGTGAGATCGGACCAGTGCGAGCGGCGCTGCAGCGGCTGGCGGCGATGCGGTCGTTCATGCGGTCGGTGAATCTCGGTATGGAACCCGATCCCTCGATCGCGCCGTCGGTGCGCTTGGCGCCCGAGGAGATCGAGGCGATGTACCGGCTGCTGGCCATCGCGAAATACGAACACCGGTATGTGATTCCGCAGGGCGCGACGTCCCAGGCACACGAGCTGGATTCGCTCGCCACCGGATGCAGCCTCGATACCGATGGCGGGCCGGGTATGACGGCCTTCGACACGATGGTGGAGAAGTTTCATCTCACCGATGCCAATGATGCGACGCCGGAACAGAAGTCGACACGGATCAACCTGTTGAACTGGGATGGGCGCAGCACCGAGGGACTGGTGCCCGCCGCGACCAGTGGCAATGGCGCCAATGGGCACGGGACCAACGGTTCGACGAAAAGCGTTGCGCCCAAGAATGGCTCGGCCAACGGCACGAATGGCTCGGCGGCGACGAACGGTTCCGCCGCACCTACGCCCACCCGAGCAGCCCAATGAACGCCACCGGTCGAGCCGCCGTCGGAGGCGTGTCATGGCACTGCTGAAGGTACGCCGCAGGCCGGAGCCCGTCGCCCGGCTGTCCGAGCGCGATTGCCGTCTGGTGTGGCGGATAGCCGCCCTGCTGCTCGACTATCCGAGCGAGCAGATGCTGGTGACCATCGACCAGATCGACGATGCCGCAATGCAATTGCCGGACGAGGTGGGTGCGCACCTGCTGGAATTTGTCCATCACCTGCGCGCCACCCCACCGATCACACTGGCCGAGCAGTATGTCGAAACCTTCGATATGCGGCGGCGTTCCAGCATGCACCTGACGTTCTACGCCTACGGCGACACCCGCAAGCGCGGCATGGCACTGCTGCGGTTCAAGCACGCCTACCGGCATGCCGGAGTCGAACTCGGCGACGAGGAGTTGCCCGACCACCTGCCGGTGCTGCTGGAATTCGCCGCCACCGTCGACCCGATCGGCGGCGAACGCCTGCTGGGCGAACACGTCCCGGTGCTCGAACTGCTGCGACTGTCGTTGGCGGACAACGGATCCCCCTACGCGGGATTGGTCGCCGCGGTGGTCGCCACCCTGCCGCCGCTGACCACCGCGGACCGCCGCCGGATCGCCGAACTCGCCGCGCAGGGACCTCCTGAGGAGGAGGTCGGCCTCGACCCCTTCGCCATGGACCCTGCCCTCCTCGACGGATCGGAAGCCCGCCGATGACCACCACCTGCTGGATGACCCTGCCGTACGTGGCCTTCACCTCGTTCGTGCTCGGCCACCTGTGGCGCTACCGCAATGACCAATTCGGCTGGACCACAAGGTCATCGCAGATCTACGAGAGCCGCCTGCTGCGCCTGGGCAGCCCGCTGTTCCACTTCGGCATGCTCGGTGTCATCGGCGGCCATGTGCTCGGCGTGCTGATCCCGGAATCCTGGACCACGGCGGTCGGCATCTCCGAACACACCTACCACCTGGTCGCGGTGGCGGCGGGTTCGGTCGCCGGACTCGCGGTCATCCTCGGCATCGGCATCCTGCTCTACCGCCGCATCACCGTCCCCGCCGTCCGCAGGGCCACCACCCGCAACGACCGGCTCATGTACGCACTGCTGGCCGCCGCCCTGAGCACCGGCCTGCTCAATACCTGGGGCAGCAACCTGCTGTGGGGCACCTATAACTACCGCGAAACCGTATCCCCTTGGTTTCGCAGCCTTTTCACCCTGCACCCGCAGCCCGAGCTGATGGTGGGCACCCCGTGGACCTTCCAGGTCCACGGACTCGTCGTACTGACCCTCATCGCGATCTGGCCCTACACCCGCCTGGTCCACATGTTCAGCGCTCCCGTCGGCTACCTGACCCGCCCCTACATCGTCTACCGCGCCAAGGAATCCAACGCCCCGGACAAGCGCCGCTACGCCCGCGCCTGGGACGCCCCCGTCACGCCCGAAACCTGGCGCTGACCCCGAGTTCGGGTCCTCTCACCCGATGCCCCGCGGCCCCGTCCTCCCGCACCGGGAGGGCGGGGCCGTGTCATTTCCCAGCAAACACGCCCGTCGTATCCCGAGACCACACCTGCGGCCGTGATAGGAATTCGACCCATGTACCGGCTCGTGCCCACGCCTTGCGCACATGCGGCCCGCCCGATGGGCACCGTGCCGATGATTCGCTCGCTGCGCTCTCTCATTCGATGCCTGGTGTTCCTGTTCGCGGTCTGCGCCGCGACAATTCCCATCGAGGTTCGTCCATTGGGCGGGCGGCAATTCGGTGGGTTCCTATAGCGGCTGGCCGCTACCAGTGACCCCGCCGCCGATGCCTATGCGCACTCCGAGCTCGCGTCTTCGGCGGCCGGCCGCCGCTGGCGTGCCCGTCACGGTGAAATTGCGTCGGGGCACCCACCGCTGGGCCTATTGGCAGCATGACCTGCACGAATCCTGGCCGCTGTGCGCCGCCGCGATCGGCGCGTAGCGGCTGTTTGCCGCGAAGTTGTCGGTGCCCTGGTCGACAATGCGGTATGGCGTATGACAAGGAACTCGCCGATCGGATCCGGGAGCTGATCGAACCCGCACCCGACGTGGTCGAGAAGAAGATGTTCGGCGGTCTGGCCTTCCTGGTCGGCGGCAATATGGCGGTCGCGGCCAGCGGCAAGGGCGGTCTACTGGTGCGTGTCGACCCGCAGGAGAGCACCGCACTGCTCGCCCGCGACTACGTCGGCACGATGGTGATGGGCGGTCGGGAAATGCACAACTGGCTGCGCGTCGACGGCGCGGCGATCACCGACGATGACGCACTCGACGAATGGATCGACCGCGGGGTGAGCTACGCGCGCTCGCTCCCACCGAAGCAGAAGTAGCGGTTCAGCGGACGAGGCGGCGGAAGGTGAGTTTGTCGAATTCCCGGCCGTATTCGTCCACCGCCACCACATCCATTTCGCTGGCGAAGATGCCTGGCCGGACATCGACGCGCAGGAACGAGTAGTTGCGGAACCGCACTCGCGACCACGGTGCGGCCTCGTCTTGCTTCTCTCCGGAGGAGGTCCAGACGTAGCTGTTCGGGACCGTGGTGTCCGGCAATTCGTGGCCACGGAACGATTCCTGCGAGCCGGGCCGGAAGTCGTAGCGCGGGCGACCACCACCGCCGACGGTGTAATAGACGGTGCCGTCGGTCTCCGGGTAGACGATCGAATTGTCACCGGCGACCCTGGTCGCGGCGCCAGCGCGGATCGGATCCGTGCGCTCGAAGACGTGATTGTGCCCCTGCAGCACCAGATCCACCTGATACCTGTCGAACAGTGCGGTCCAGGCATCGCGCAGGCCGCCGTCGCTGGCATGTGAGTCGGTGGTCGAATACGCGCAGTGGTGGAAGAAGCAGACCAGGAAGTCGATATCCGGATCCGCGCGATAGGCCGCAAGGGTGCGCTCCACCCAACTCGTCTGTGCCCCACCGGAATATCCAGTATTGGCCTTGATCTCATAGCTGACGTCATTGGCGTCGAGCGAGAGCACCGCGACATTGCCGTAGGTGAACGAGTACGCCGAGGGGCAGCCAGCGGGCCCGTTGCCGGGGAAGTCCAGCCGCGCCAGATGTCCGCCGTAACCGTGCTGACCGTAGGTCGCTTCCATATCGTGGTTGCCGGTGGCGAACATCCACGGCGTCTGGGCGGCGCTGACTTCGATGGCGCCGAAGTAGACATCCCAGACATACGGGTTGTACTTGTCGAAGCCGGAGTCGACCTTCGCGTCGTGTGCGACGAATTCGCCCGGCTTGCCAGCACCGGACGGATCGGCGTACGCGATATCACCGGCCAGAACGTGGAAATCCGGTTTGGCGGCGGCGATCTGGCGCAGCACATTGGTCGCGTGCGGTGCGGTCGGATCGTTATCGGCCTTGTAGTACTTGTCGTCGTAATCGCCGGGCACCGTGCCCTGCGGCAGCGCCGGGGTGTTGTCGGTGCCCTGATCGCCCATCATGGTGAATCGGAAGGGCAGGATCGCACTGCGCGAACTCGGCATGGCCGGTGCGGCGGCGCGGATATCGCCGGTGAACCCGTCGGAGGTGCGCCACCGATAGAAGTGCGGCAGTCGCCCGGGCAGACCATCGACCGGCGCGTGTACGTAGAACTGTTCGGCGGCGAGCACTCCGCCGTCGGCGGCGGGCACCTGGGTCAGCAGATTGCGCACCTCGGCCTCGATGGTGCCGCCGAGCGCGGGTGTCGGCCCGTGGTCCAGATAGACCTTGGTACCGGCCGGTGGCCGGGAAAGCTGACCGGCGAACCGGAGCTGGCTGGCCGCGTCCGGTCCGTACCCGACATGCCGGCCGCCGACCGCGAGCTGCGCGTCCTCGGCATAGGCGCGCCTGCCGAACGGCGAGGTTCCGACCGCCGCGACCGCCGCGGCCGCGGCCGCACCGCGCAGGACATTGCGCCGCGAGACGGCATGGCGGCGCAGATAGTTCCGGTGCCACTCGTGCTGCTCGGCCATGGTCATCTGGGCGGCCAGGGCGGCGGGAATTCCGGTATCGGGTAGATCGCCAGCTGGGTTCAGCGCATTGGACGGCACGGCATCCGATGCTCTACGGCCACAGCGCATCCCGCAACTCGACCCTGCTTCCCAGGCGCGAACAATTCATGAACTC
This sequence comes from Nocardia sp. NPDC004604, assembly GCF_040609795.1. Classification (NCBI taxonomy): domain Bacteria; kingdom Bacillati; phylum Actinomycetota; class Actinomycetes; order Mycobacteriales; family Nocardiaceae; genus Nocardia; species Nocardia sp. NPDC004604. Next base: position 17,362 of record NZ_JBEXLC010000073.1, on the reverse strand, counting down.
CGGTCCGAGCCCGGGGCCAGGTAATCGCACGGATCCGGGCAAGCAGTACAAAACGAACGAATGCCGCAGCGGCAGTGGCGATCTCGAACCGGCAGCGGCGCGAGGCCCTTTTCTGACCGCGTCGCGGTGGATAAGCTGCCGCAATGACGCCATTTGCGCGCGGGGCCATCGCGGCGCTCGTGTCGGTCGGTTCGATTCTCGGCGCGACGACCGCTAACGCGACGCCCGGCACCGATATCACCGCGGTCACCCTCGGCCAGGCCCAGATCCCGGCCGGACTGCTGCCCTTCGTCGCGGGCACCGACCTCGTCGTCCGCGAAATCACCATTGCCCCAGGCGGTTCCACCGGCTGGCACTTTCACTACGGTCCGGTCTTCGGCTTCGTCCGCTCGGGCACCCTCACCCATCCCGGCCCCGACTGCGTGGCTCCGGTCTTCCATACCGGCGACTTCATCTACGAACCCGAGGGTGCCTGGAACGTGCACATCGGCCGCAATCTCGGCCCCGACCCGCTCGTACTCGACGTCGTCTACGCCCCACCCACCGGCAAGCCGCTGTTCGAGGATGCCGACGCGCCGGAGTGCGCGTAATCGGCACCGGTCTGGTGCCCGCTGCCCGCGCACTGGGCATCGGGCACCAGACCTGCCCTTCTACTACTGCGTTGCCGTTGTCGTCGTAAGGGTCGTAGTCGGCGACGGAGCAGTCGTTGGCGCCAGCGTGGTCGTGAGCGGGGGTGCCGCACTGCTGGTTGTCGTCGGATGAATCGGTTCGGGACACTTGCCGTCTCGTTCGCCGATGCTGTTGATCTCGGCGTTGGACCGCGGATCGCCCGCGTAGTTGATCTTGTCGGTGCACTTGACATCGGTGCCGCCGGGCGTCGGAGCGGGATTGCTCGTTGTGCCGCAGAAGGTCACGCCACAGGTGTCCGTGCCACCTGGTGCCGGCTGGGTTTCGGTGGGTGCGCCGCAGTAGTCGATTCCGCAGTTGTCGACGCCACCCGAGGTGACAGGCTGCCCGGCGGCCGTCGGTCCAGTGCCTGCTCCACCCGCACTGCCCTGATGTCCGCCGGTGTCGCCAGAGTTGCCCGGTGCCGCGGTGGTGGCCGGGGGCGTTGTCCGCGATGCACTGATCGAGGTGACCGTCACAGTGCTGGAGCCCGGTGCGGCGGAATCCTGCTTGTCAGCCGTGCACGCGGTCACGATCAGCACGGGCGCCACGACGCCCAGCGCCAGTCCGGTGCCGACGCGCCATCGGCGGCCCCTACCCAACATCTGCGTGATCCCCACGAACTCTCCTCCTGCGCCTGCCGCCTTGCCTGAAAAGGACAGACATGCAATGGGTCTGGTGAATTTTGACGGCTGTACGGTACCCCTGCGTAGTCGTTGGATGATCCGCCGTTGTTACCAACCACGGCAAGCTCGCGACGCTCCGACCTCCAGCCGTGACGGTTCACTTTGCCGAATCGACGGTGTCAGGTGGTGACCGGCCGGGGTGCGCGTCGCAGCTGGTAGGCCCAGATGCCGAGTCCGATTGTCATGGCTATTGCTCCGGTTGCCGATACTGCGGCCCAACCGGATTCGCGGTATCCGGCCGCGCCGACAGCGGCTCCGAGGATGCCACCGAATGTGTAGACGGTCATATATGTGGAGGCGAGGCGTGATCGGGCATGTTCTGTCAGCCGGTAGACGACGCTGGCGTTGAGCAGGTGGGTGCCGCGAACAGCCACGTCCAGGATGAGGATTCCGGCGATGAGCCAGCCCAGGTGGTGTCCTGCGACCCACAGCACGATGAACGCGGCCATACCGGCGGTGAGCAGCACGCCGGTGGCTGGTTGCTGCCATCCGCGGTCTGCGATGTGGCCGATCAGCTTCGATGAGAGGATCCCGGTGGCCCCGAATAGTCCGAACAGCCCGATCACCGACGCACTGTAGTTGTAGGGCGGCCCGGCCAGCAGGAACGCTACGGTCGCCCAGCACGCCATGGATGCCGCGAACACACACCCGCCGATCAGTGCTCGGTGGCGCAGGACGGGCTCGTGGCAGGCGAGTTGGATCGTGGTCCGGAGTTGGTTGCGGTATCCGATCGTCAGCTCGGCCGGTTCTGGTGCCATGGCCCGGGCCAGTACCCCGGACAGGGTCACCGTTGTCGCGGCGGCGAGTAGGAACACGGTACGCCAGCTGGTCAGCTCGGCGATCAGGCCCGCGACGGTGCGTGACAGCAGCACCCCGGTCATGCCGCTGCTGAGGACTGTGACCACGGCCCGCCCACGATGCTGGTCGTCGACCAGGCCCGCGGCATAGGACACCAGAACGTTGACCACGCTGGCGCTGGTGAGACCGATCATCGTGCCCGCGGCGAGGGCCACCGTGACGTCCGGAGCGGTGGCCGTGGCCAGCAATGCCGCTGCGTCCAGACACAGCAGCGCACAGATCAGCCTGCGGCGGCGCACGATATCGCCCAGCGGTACGACCAGCACCAGCCCGACCAGATACCCGATCTGCCCGAGGGCGGGCAGCATCGCCGTCGCGGATCCCGCCGCGAACGACCGCGACATCTGCGGCAGCAGTGGCTGGCAGTAGTACAGGTTGGCGATCGTGAGGCTATAGGCGAAGGCCACCAGCGGGATCGTCGGCCGCGTCACCGACCGGTCGGCCCACGATCGTGTTCGGGGTAGGAGTGCGAGCACGTTCACGGTGGCGACCCTAGGAAGAGATTGGTCTACCGATAAGATCCATTGTGATGTCGGAACATTGGCCCAATTCCGGTGTAGATCTACACTTGGAGCTCAACGCGACAACGGGGCGGCAATCCGGCCTGGAGAATGCGCTTCGTACCGCCATCCGCAGCGGGCGGCTGGCCGCGGAGTCGAGGCTGCCGGCAACACGCAAGCTCGCGACCGAACTGGGACTGTCCCGTGGAACCGTGCGAGCGGCCTACGACCAGCTCATTGCCGAGGGCTACCTGACCGCCCGCCAAGGATCAGGCACCACGGTCGCTCGTCTTCCCATGCACCAACAAGACCCGCCGCACCCCGGCCCCGTGTCGGACAGGATTCGCCACGATCTGCGTCCAGGCGGGCCCGACGCGTGTGCCTTCCCCACCACGGCCTGGCTGCGCGCCGCCCGTCGGGCATTGACCAGCCTGCCCGCCGACATCTACCGCTACGACGATCCGCGCGGACGCATCGAACTGCGCACCGCACTGACCGAATATCTCGGACGCAGCCGAGGAGTGCTCGCACATCCGGACCACATCGTGATCACCAACGGCTACACCCAAGCGCTGGCACTGCTCACCACGGCACTCGGTGAAAACAGCACACCTACCATCGCTATGGAGGACCCCGGAGCCGACTTTCACCGCGCAATCGCCCGCCACCACGGAGCTGTGATCGTCCCGCTTCCCGTCGATGAACACGGCGCCCGGACGGACCTGCTCACCGATCCCGAGTTCACAACCATCGATGCTGTGGAAGTCACTGCGGCACACCAATACCCGACCGGCGCGACGCTGCACCCACAGCGCCGCCACCTGTTGGTCGCATGGGCTCGATCCCGGGGCGGCCTGATCATCGAAAACGACTACGACGGCGAATTCCGCTACGACCGCCAACCGGTAGGAGCGATCCAAGGCACCGCGCCCGACCACGTCGCCTACGTCGGCACCGTCTCCAAAACACTGGGTCCGGCACTACGCCTGGGCTGGATCGTGACGCCACCACGACTCCTCGAACCAGTCATCGAAGCCAAACGTCACGCCGACCGGCACACCGAATCACTCGGACAGCTGACCCTGACCGAACTCATCACCACCCACGCCTACGACCGGCACATCCGCGCATCCCGCCTACGCTACCGCCGACGCCGCGACCTGCTGCTCGACTGTCTGCGACCATGGTCAACCGGACCGCGCAGCACCCTCTCGATCCACGGCATCGCCGCCGGACTCAAAACGCTGGTCCGCTTCGACTCCAGCGAACTCACCGAACACCAGACCAAACGCGTCACCGCCGAATTCGACCTAGCCGTCGGATATCTCGGCGACCGCTGGCACACCCCGGGCAACCACCCCCAGGGCATCGTCCTCGGCTACAGCACACCACCCGAACACGCCTACCCGGCCGCACTCGAAGCACTCACCCACACCCTGCGCGCCCTACACCGAACCCGATAGCCGAAACCCACCCCACAAGCCAACTACAGTTGACTAACCGTTCGGTCAGTGAATCATTTTCCGGCGGTGAGCATTTCCGCATAACCAGTCCTGTCGGTGGCGCATCGGCCGGTCGCCGGAACACGGCCGATGGCTTCGAGGTCAAGCGCCGAATTCTGCTCGGCAGCGCGCGAATCAATCAGGGGCGGGGGATGTTTCGCAGGTTCAGTTGCGCCATCTCGACGACTTCTCCGATGCCACCGGACAGTACGGTCTTGCCGAGGGTGAGGGCGAACCCGCGTGCCTCTTCGACGGTGAGGTGCGAGGGAACTTCCAGTGCGTCCGGGGTGGTGACCACGTCCAGCAGCGCGGGGCCGTCGTGCTCGAACACGGCTCGCACGGCCGCGCGCAGCTCGCCGGGTTCGGTGACGCGGCGGGTGTAGAAACCTGCGGCAGCGGCGATCGCCGCATAGTCGACTTCGTCGTGATCGGTTTCGAACGGCGGGTCACCGGCGACCATCATCTCCAGTCGCACCATGGCGAGACTGGAGTTGTTGAACACCACGACCTTCACCGGCAGCCGGTGGGTCTTGACGGTGAGCAGCTCACCCAGCAGCATCGCCAGCCCCCCATCACCGGAGAGCGAGACGACCTGCCTGCCGGGATGAGAGACCTGCGCGCCGATGGCCATCGGCAGCGCATTGGCCATCGAACCGTGCACGAACGAGCCGATCAGCCGGCGTCGGCCGTTGGGTGTGAGGTAGCGGGCCGCCCAGGTACAGCACATACCGGTGTCGACGGTGAAAACCGCATCGGCAGCGGCGAATTCGTCGACGAGTGCGGCGAGGTGCTCGGGGTGAATGGGACGGTGGGTGGCGATGTGGGTGCTGTAGGTGTCGATGCTGTGCCGCAGCGCGCGATGATGAGCGTGCAGCATCTCGTCGAGGAAGGTGCGGTCGGTGCGCTGCGGCAGACGAGGCAGCAGCGCGTCCAGGGCCGCGCCGATATCGGCGACGATGCCCTGGGCCAGCGGCGCGCGCCGACCCAGCCGCACCGCGGCCAGGTCGATCTGAATGTTGTTGTGCTCGGGTAGGAAATCGTCGTAGGGAAAGTCGGTGCCCAGCAACAGCACCAGGTCCGCGGCGTGCAATGCCTCGTAGCAGGCGCCGTAGCCGAGCAGGCCGGTCATCCCCACGTCATAGGGGTTGTCGTATTGCAGGATCTCCTTGCCGCGCAGCGTGTGCCCGATCGGGGCGCACAACCGCTCGGCCAAGCGCAGCACGCGTTCGCGGGCGTCGGCGCAACCGATGCCGCCGAAGATCGCGATGCGCTCGGCGTTCCCGATGCGTTCGACGAGCTCGGTGATGGCCCCCTCGTCGGGGACCCGCCGCGACCCTGCCACGATCGTCACGTTCCCGGCGGGTCGGCCGCTGGAATGATCGGCCAGAATGTCACCCGGCAGCACCAGTACCGCGGCGCCGCGGTCCAGGACGGCACTTTGAATTGCGCTGCGGGCCAGGCGAACCACCTGGTTGGGGTGGGCGACCGTCTCGCAGTAGTGGCTGGTCTGGGCGAACAGCGCCTCGGGTTTGGTTTCCTGGAAGTAGCCGGTGCCGATCTGGCGGCTGGCGATGTGCGATGCCAAGGCCAGCACCGGAGCTCCGGAGCGGTGCGCGTCCATCACGCCCTGGATCAGGTGGGTGTTGCCGGGCCCGCAGCTACCCGCACACACCGCGAGGCGACCGGTCAGTTGCGCTTCGGCCGAGGCGGCGAAAGCCGCGGCCTCCTCATTGTGCACGTGCACCCATTCGACGCGGCCGTCGCGGCGCACCGCGTCACTGAACGCATTCAGACTGTCCCCGACCAGCCCGTAAATCCGTTGTACCCCGGCCTGGACGAGTACCTCGAGCAAATCATCGGCCACGGTTCGGCGTAATGCACCCATCAGTGTTGTCCGTGCTGGATCGCGTCGGAGGTGACGATTTCATACCGGGCAGGGTCGAACGTTGTCTCAGACGTTGTCATTTCCACTCTCCTCGGTTTCCGTTGTCGTGCACAGCAATCGGTCCAGCGGGATCTGGCCGGGTCGACGTGCACACGATCAGTTTTGGCGGAGGGGACAACGATCGCCCCGCTCGTGGGGCCACAAATCCCTGAAATAAGGACACCGGCGAATGGGCGGCCAGCGCGTGTAGGCCCTTCCGGCATCTGCGGTACCAGGACTCCTCCAGAATACTGGTGGACGTGTCATACTCGCCCACAGCAAAGTCCCCCCGCCGCATCGGCATCCTGATCTACGACGGCATCAAGATGCTCGACTTCGTCGGTCCGGCCGAGGTCTTCGTGGAAGCGAATCAGTCGATTCCGGACTATGAAGTGGTGCTGGTCTCGCCCGACGGCGCCAGCGTGCGGACCTCGATCGGCGGCCCCATCGAGGTGAGCGGCGCGGCGGGCGACGCTGGGCGATTCGACACGGTCATGGTCCCTGGCAGCGAGTTGCCACCCGCACAATTCGTCACCGACAAGGTGCTGGCCGCCACCCGCGTCCTCGCGGCCAACACCCGCCGACTCGCCTCGATCTGCAGCGGCGCGTTCGTGCTGGCCGAACTCGGACTGCTCAACGGCAGGCAGGCCACCACCCACTGGAAATTCGTACCGGCCCTGGCACGCAACTATCCGCAGATCGACGTGCAGCCGGACGCGATCTTCGTGCGCGACGGGAACCTGTACAGCTCGGCCGGGGTAGTGGCCGGGGTCGATCTCGCGCTCGCGCTGGTTGAGCAGGACCATGGCTCGGAGGCCGCGCGGCGGGTGGCACAGTCACTGGTCGTCGACACGCAGCGCGCGGGCGGCCGATCACAGTTCTCGGCGTCGCTGACCGGACCCGCGCCACGCAGCGCACTGGTACGGCGAGTAGTGGATCTGATCTGTGCGGATCCGGCCTTCCCGCACACTGTGCAAACGCTGGCCGCCCACGCCCACATCAGCCCACGCCACCTGACCCGGCTGTTCCGCACCGAGCTGGAACGCGCACCGGCGGAGTACGTCGGGTTCATCCGCTTCTGCGCCGCACGAGATCTCCTGCACGCCGGGCACACGGTGACCGAGGCCGCCATATCCGCCGGATTCGGCAATAGCGAGGCCCTGCGCCGGGCATTTGTCACGCGCCTCGGCGTCTCGCCACAGAAGTATCAGCAGCGATTCCGCTCTACCGGGTCGACCACATTCGAGACCGATGCCGACGCGGCGGTGTCCTGATCCGCGGGATTCGCGGCCCGCAGCGAGGGGCGCGTCGCGCATCGTCGGCCGAAACTCATTGGTGCACGGACTCATCCATTGACCACTCCGCCCAATGAAAAGGGGAAGCTATGGCCGCCTCGGCCCAGCCAACTATCGTCCTGGTCCACGGCGCGTTCGCCGATGCTGCCAGCTGGTCCCCGGTGACCGAACGTCTTCTCGCACAGGATGTTCCGGTACTGGTTCCGCCGGTCTACAACCGGAGCCTTTCCGCCGACGCCGCTGCCATCCGCGCGGTCGTGGAGCGGATCGACGGCCCGGTGCTGCTGGCCGGCCACTCCTACGGCGGCGCGGTCATCACCGTCGCCGGTATGGCCGACAATGTGATCGGCTTGGTCTACGTCGCCGGATACGCGCTGGAAGAAGGCGAGAGTCTCGGCCAGCTGCAGGGCGGATTCCCGGATTCTGATCTCGCGGCCCACCTGGTGTATGCCCCGTATCCCGTCGAGGGCGGCGAACCCGGTACCGATGTGTCGGTCGAGATCGACGCGTTCCCTGCTATTTTCGCCGCCGGTGTGGATCCTGCTCGAGCCCGGGTATTCGCCGTATCCCAACGCCCGCTGTCGGCGTTCGCCTTCACCGAGCCGGCGTCGGCGGCGGCGTGGCAGACCAAGCCCGGCTGGGGAATTGTCTCGACCGCCGACCACACCATCAATCCGGAGGTGGAACGCTTCGGCTACCGTCGCGCCGATCTGCGCAAGGTTGTCGAACTCGACGCCCCCCACCTGGTCATGCAGACACATCCCGATGAGGTCACCGGCGTGATCACCGCGGCCCTGGCCGAACTCTCCTGACCCATACCCCGAGGCGCGCGGAACAGGTGCTCGTACCGCAAAGTTCCGAAGAATCGCTAGATCACGCCGTTGGTCTGCGGCGACCGGACCCGGCTGTGGATGTACCACGGCAGCGGGTCCGGTCCGTCTGACGCGGGAAAACTGTCCTGCGTCAACCTCTTGGCAGGATCTGGCTGGTCACCAGGTGTACGCCCCGGTGCGGAGATCACCTGCGACCGCTCGATAATGCGCGCCGCGAACTCCGCCTCGGTGCGGTGCGCGACGATCGCGCATAATCTGCTGCGCGCCGCCGATTCGCTCGCGGGCGCGATCCTCGGGACGGCCGGCAGCGCGCTACCCTCCGATGAAAGATCGTCGCGGTCCCTGCCCGACTGGACCGAGGATCGTGCAGGAATCAGTCGCTGGTCAGCTGCTTGCGGAACTCCTGCCGCCAACGGGGGGCCTGACGGCAGCCCACGACCAAGCCTAGAGATTCCCGGGCCGACAGGTTGAGCGCGTCGGCCAGGGCGCGTGCGGCCATGGCGCGGTCCTGCCAGACCGACCGGTCCTTCCATTCGGCGAATATCACCTGCGCCTCGGCGTGCACGCGGCGCAGCCGCAGGTCGAGGGCGGAATCGTCGGTAATGCCGGGGTGAGCCCCCGCGCTCAGCAGGGAGAGTGCGGCAGTGACCTCGTCATAGGTGTCGAGTCCGGTCTCGGCGGCCAGGGACGACATCTGTTTGGCGAGTACGCGGCGCAGGCGCTCGGGCGTCGCGGCGTCGACGAGGGAGGCAAACCGGTCAGGCACGGGTGTCTTGAAGTTGTGCTCCGGGAGCCCGAAGTTGTTGTCCGGGAGCAGGGGAAGGATCCGCGCGCTGTCGAGTTCCCCGTCCAGGCCGGGCGGTGGCAGTGGGATGCCACAGCGGCGAACGAGCGCGTCACACACCGCCATCAGCCGTTCCTGCCACTGCTGTGGCGTGGGTTCCTGACCGGGCGGTGTCGGCAGACCGGGGAAGACCTCGAACGGGTCGCGCGGGCCGTGGGGGACGACCGATCGGGTGTCGTACCTCGTCACCAGTTCGCCGTTGTCGAAAAGGGACACCGCGATAGGGCCGCTTTCACCCTGCATGGTGACCGACACCGCGCGGGTGCCGCGGGAGGCACGGCGAAGTACCTCCTCGCGTGTGCCCTCGAAAAGATGAAGACCTTCCTCGATGCCGAACGCCCAACCGCCGTGGGTTCCCACGCGGACCACCGGCAGCAGCACGCGAGGGTCCTGCCGCTGGTGGTCTGGAATTTCTTTCTCCTCCCTCCACCGTGGGTGCCGGGTCTCGGGCAACGCGCCGAACCGGCGCAGGAGTTCGGTCTCGTCCAAGTCCTGCGCGAAGGTCAGGCAGAAATTGTCGTACCCGCTGCTGGGCCAGGGCTTGTTCGGCGTGGCGTGGGAAGTCGTCCGGCGTGGCGCGGCGGTGACCGGGTCGGCGAGCGCGAGGTCGAACAGGGACCGAGGTTCGACTCGCCGTTCGGGCGCGTACTCCCACAGCAGCATCCCGTCGTCGACGACAGGCACATACGATAGCCCCACCGTCATGACGGTTCCGCCCTCCAAGGAGTCGGCGACCTGCTCCAGGAAGGCCGCGAGACTTCCCCATTCCCCGAAGCTCACGCCCTCGGCCTCATGCTGGTGGCCCACCGCGCCGAACGACTCACCTTGACGGCAGTCCACGACCAGCCCGTCGGCACTGTAATTGCGGGCGAAGGGTACGAAATCGTGGTGCCAGAAGCCCTCCATCAGCGGGTCCCCTTCGTGCCTGGCCCACGACTCCTGGTGGCTCCGGCCCGAGGAGAGGATCTGGGCGAGGGTGTAGGGCTCGAAGCCGGGGAAGCTGAAACCTCCCTCCTCGGGGGAGACGAAACCCCGCTCCCCGGGGGAGACTCCGTCGTGGTGCCGTAGATACGCGACCAGATCCGCGGGGAACTCCACCCCCAGCTCGGTAGCCGCGGCGCTGATGGCCTCCTGCGAGGCGGGTGGGCGCAGAGATGAGAAGGTATGCGGCGCATGCGTGGCGAGCCAGGAGTCGATCCGTCGCCAGGACTCTTCAATGGGGCTAACGTGCATCGTCCGATCATCACATCAACCTCTGACACCGATGCCTGCTCCGGAGGCCACCTCGGCCGACGCAGCATAATGCCGCTGATCGCGCTGACCGAACCGGTCGGCGTGTGATCGCTTACGGGATGCAGTCGTAGCCGTTGACGTAGGCCGGAGCATTCGCGATGTTGCCGGAGATGGTGACGAACTCGATGGGTTTGCCGTCGAGGCCAATGAGCGCTGGAGGTTGCTTTCCGCAGTTGTAAGTGATCGGTGTCGGGCTGCGTTGGGTGATCTGCCAGGGACCTCTCATCGTGTTGTCTTGTCCGACAGTGCCTTCAGTAGGTTGGCAGTCGCCTCGGCCGGTGATCACGACGGTGTCTCCATCCTTGTACCCCAGCGGTGGCACGACGATGGCCTCATCGCATACGTACGTGGGGATGTGGGCGGGTCCGGCGTGGCTGTCGTCGGCTGGCGCGGTCGCGGTGGTGGTTGGTGCGCCAAACTTGGCCGCGGTCGTCGTCGTGGATATCGGGGCTGCTATCGGTGAGGTGTTGGGATGCGTCGAGCAGCCGGTGAGCGCGACCGCGAGTAGGCCGAGGGCGAGGTAGGCGGGTTTGGTCACGAGGTGGTACCCCTGTCGTTGAGTGCGAATGCCGGGCGATGCTAATCGAGGCCGTCACAAAATCCCATGTCTGTCAGGAGGTTGCCGGTTCGGTGACCGATTCCGATTGCCCAGCTCTGCCGCCGCGCCGATCACGGTTTATTTCGGTACCTGTCAGCCCTTGCCGGCACAAGCTTTGGCTGGCAGTAGCGTCCACTCATGCCGCGACCAGGGTGCAATTGCCTGGTTCTGTCGGCATCGTGGGGCATGGGTGCCTCATCGGATATCGACGTCACCTTCGCCGGTGACGATCTCGTACTGCGGCTGGCCTGCGCGGCCTATCTGGCTCGATTCACCGGGAGCTCTCGTACGCACTGCGGATCCGACCTACGCCTGTACTTCCGCTGGTGCAGCGAACATCACCTCCTGCCGCTAACGGCGGTGCGGGCCGAGATCGAACGGTATGTGCGATGGATGCAGGAGACCCGCCGGTACAAACCCTCCACCGTCGCCCGCCGCACCGCAGTAGTCACCGGGTTCTATCGAACCTGCGTCATCGACGGCGTCATAGACCACTCGCCGGCCGAGTACGTCCGCCGTCCACGGGTATCGAACGAGTCACCGACACTCGGACTTTCACATTTGCAGTTCGAAGCGCTACTCACCGCGGCTCGTGATTCAGCCAACCGCTTCGACTTCACGCTCGTAGCTATGCTCGGTCTACTCGGGCTGAGGATCTTCGAGGCATGTAAGTCCGATGCCGACGATATCGGCGAGGAACACGGCCACCGCGTACTACGGGTGGTCGGCAAAGGCTCCAAGCTTGTTCTGATCCCGCTACCTCCGGCGGTCGGACGGGCGATCGACCGCGCCACCGGCGACCGCGATCACGGGCCGATCCTGCTCAACACCCGAGGACGGCGCATGGACCGTCATTGCGCCACAAGACGACTGCGGCGCCTGGCCCAGGATTCAGCGATGCGGCTGCCATGCATGCATCCGCACATGCTGCGCCACACCTTCGTCACCACCATGCTCGATGCCGGAGTCGACCTCCGCGATGTTCAGATAGCTGCCCGCCACGCCGACCCGCGTACCACGATGCGCTATGACCGTGCTCGGACCAATCTCGACCGGCATCCAAATTACATCCTCGCCGCCTACATGGCCTCGGGCACATGACAGCTCGACACACGCACATGCCGATGAGCGAGCTGACCAGCGACCATCTGGGTGAGCGGAACCTGTCCCCGGGTTTCCGACTCTGGGAAATGGATGGCCTCCAGCGAGAATGGACCGCTGATGGGAGCGGACATGAACATCGAGGAAATGCTGGACAGGCTCGGCTTGGTGATCGGGCCGCCGCTGGTGGGCGGAGTGGTCCCGGTTCCGTGGGAGCTCGGGCCCGAGGCGATCGGTTTCCAACTGCCCGCGGACTACCGGGCGTTCGTCGACCGGTACGGGATGGTGAGCATCAGCGACGAGCTGCACATCTACACACCATCAGCAGCGCTCAGTCCCCAGATCGGGGAGCCGCCGGGTTTCGAGGGATTCCTGTACGCCACGACGGACCCCTACGGATACTGCGCCATGCTGGCCCAGGCCTACCAACGCGGGGACTACGACGAGTGCCCGTATCCGCTGTTCCCGGCCGAGGGCGGGCTCTTGAAGTGGGGCAACAACTGGAACGCCGACCAGTTCTTCTGGCTGATGCGCGGCCCGGACCCGGACCGGTGGCCGGTCGCCGCCAAGTTCGACTCGATGCGGGAGTGGGACCTGTTCGAGGGCGGCTTCCTGGAGTTCCTGCTGGCGGCGGTGACGGAACAGTATCCATACCATGGGGACGTTGTTCCCGGCGGGATGAAGCAGGTCGGCGATGGCCGTGATTATCGCCCTCGGGGTGACTGGTCGAAGCAGCTGTGGCACTGAAACCCACGAACATGGTCAACGGCCATGCCTGGGGCGTCTTCGGCATGGTGACCTGAGGGTCCCGTCTCCGTTCGGGGGTGACGCCCGTCGTTTTTGCAGAACTCGCCGGGATTACACGAAACGCTGTAATCTGCCGCATCCGCGCGGTTCGAATCGGCCAACACGGTGCGGCCGAAGATCAACGCGCCGAGATCATCTCAGCCTCAGGAACGCACCATCATGCCGTGTAGAGCGTGCCTGGTCGTCCCGCAATCGGCCGCTGGTGCGGGCCGAACGAACACCCCTGATGGTCAGCTTTTCTACGCCGAGTGCCGTTCACGGCATCTCCGGCCTGAGCGACTGCGTGGCGGCCAAGGCGAGAGCGCTAACTGCGCCGCGTGAGACGAAGGACACCACGCCAGGCGAGGCGTGATGGCGCGCAAGCGGTGTCGCTCAGATTCTGGACTGGCCAGATCCTAGCGGCATCGGGCGTTTTAGCCGCTTCTCGGTGGGTGAGATCTCTCGCAAAATCGAAAGTATCCCAATCGAAGAAGTTGGGCGCGAACAGAATTGGAGAATGCAGTGCCTATTGGACTCGAGCAGGCACAGGCGATTGTGGCCGCTGCCGAGGAGCGGGCGCGGGAGATCGGTGTGCCGATGAATATCGCGGTGGTGGATGGCGGCGGTCATTTGCTCGCGTTCGCGCGCATGGACCGTGCGATTCTCGGCTCGATCGATATTGCGCTGACGAAAGCGAAGACGTCGGTTCTCTTCAACGGCCCCAGTGAAAACCTGTGGGAATTCTGCAAGCCGGGCGGGCCCGCGCCTGCCACCGAACTCACCAACGGTGGTCTCGTTCCGTACGCCGGTGGTGTGGCGATCAACGACGAGGACGGTGCCTTGCTCGGGGCGATCGGCGTGTCCGGCGGGATGCCGGTCCAAGACGGTGACGTCGCCAGGGCCGGCGTTGCCCGACTTTTCCAGGAGGTCCAGTGATGAAGAAGGTCCTGATAACCGGTGCGGGAAGCGGTTTGGGCAAGGGGACAGCGATCGGGCTTGCACGGGCGGGCCATACGGTGATCGCGACCACGCAGATCTGGCCGCAGGTGTCCGAGTTGCGTGCGCAGGTCGGGGAACTCGGTTTGGCGGATCGCCTCACCGTGGACAAGCTGGATATCCTCGATCAGCGTGATGTCGAGAGTGCCATGCAGTACGACTTCGATACCCTCGTCAGCAACGCTGGCACCGGTTTCGGTGGCCCATTGGCCGAGATTCCGGTCGATCTGGTACGGGAGACATTCGAAACCAATGTGTTCTCGAATCTGAATCTGATGCAGCGGGCAATCCGCAAGTTCGTCGATGCGGGAACCCGCGGCCGCATCGTGATCGTGAGTTCGATGGGCGGCATGGTCACTGCCTATGGGCTGGGTGCCTACTGCTCGAGCAAACATGCCCTCGAGGGCATCGCGGCGACCTTGCGTGACGAATTGGCGCAAGGCGGTACCGGCATCACGGTGCAGACCATCAATCCGGGCGCGTACGACACCGGATTCAACGATCGACTGGGCGACAGCACCTTCCACTGGCAGGACGACAGGGTGAACTTCATCTCCAGGTCCTCGATCGAGAAGGTGTTCTCCGAGATCATGCAGGGCCAATACGATCCGCAGGTCATGATCGACAAGATGATCGAAGTCATTGGTGCGGACAAGGGCAACTATCGCAACGTGTGGCCCCTGGCGACCGAGGAGCTCATCAAGCAGGTCCAGCAGGATGCGTGGACTCGCCAGGTCGTCTCGGAGTAGCGAGAACAGAAAGATTGCCCAGGGCCGCAACGCATGTCATCGCTTTCCCGGGTGGCTGGCCCGTCGGGTCCACGTAGGGTCTGCGGTGATCGGGGGTACGGTGAGGGCGGGTTCCTGTGCTGACGTCGGAGCGGCCGGATGCGCGGCCCGAAAATTCGCTCGATAGCTCAGCGGTGGCACGCCGGTCTGGCGTACGAAGTGGGGGCGCATGGCGGTGGCGTTGGCGAATCCCGCATGGCGAGCGACGATTTCGACGGTGGTGTCCGTGGTTTCGAGCAGCTCGCGGGCATAGCGCACCCGCGCATTGAGCAGCCACTGCAGCGGGGTGGTCCCGAAGTGGGATCGGAAGTGTCGGTTGAGGCTTCGCACGCTGAGTGCCGCGTGGTCGGCGATGTCGGCGAGGGTAAGGGGACGGTGCAGGTTGGCGTTCATCCATTGCAGGGTGTCGCCGAGTAGAACGTCGGTGTTGGCCGGGGCGGGGTGGGCGATGAACTGCGCCTGCCCGCCTTGGCGTTGGGGTGGCATGACAGTGTGACGTGCGGTATCGGTGGCGGCCGCGGCGCCGAGATCGCGGCGTACGAGCTGCAGGCACAGGTCGAGTCCTGCGGCCACGCCCGCGGATGTACACAGCGTGCCGTCTTCGACATAGAGCACCGCGGGATCGACATCGACCTGTGGGTATCGCTGCGCCAATGTGTCGGCGTGTTCCCAATGCGTGGTGGCGCGGCGGCCGTCGAGCAGACCGGCGGCGGCCAAGATGAAGGCGCCGGTACACACCGACGCGATGCGCGCGCCGCGCGCGTGCGCATCGCGCAGCGCGTCCAGCACCTTCGGCGGCGGATCGGCGTGGGTGGGCGCGCGGCCGGGAACGACGATGGTGTGCGCCTCGGTGAGCGCGTCCAAGTCCCAGTCGGTGCGCAAATCGACTGCGCCGAAAAGGGAATCGGTGCGTGCCCGGCGTCCCGCGGCGACGATACGGACTTCGTAGGTGGGTACTGCCGCGAGGAGACTGGCGGCGCCGAACACCTGGCCGGGGACAGCGAGCTCGAAGCCGACCACCTCGTCGAGCGCGAGAACCGCCACGATCTTCATGGCCAGATCATAGCGATATTAGTCTTTCTGGCCACTGTCGAGGCGCTGTCGATCGCACCAGAATCGGGGATACCGAACGGAAAAGGAGCCTTCACGTGACAGGTCAACACACCGCGAACAGTGCACCCACCGCGAAGTTCGCCGACACGCCGCAACAGCTCGCGGAACTTTTTGTCGAACGCCTGGCCGCCGGCGACCTCGACGGATTGGTCGAGCTCTACGAAGCTGGGGCACTGTTCGCGCCGAACCCAGCGACCGAGGTCCGCGGCAACGCCGCGATCCGCGAGCAGCTGGCCGACTATGTCAGTGCCGGTGCTCGGATCACCCTCGACCTGCGCAGGATCGCAGTGATCGAGGACATCGCGCTGATGTCGAGCGACGCCACGGTGGTCGGTTTCGGTGAACAGCCGCTGGTCACGACGACCACGGAGGTCGCTCGCCGCCAGCCCGACGGTCAATGGCTCTACGCAGTCGACCACCCGTTCTTCAACCACTGACATCTGAGGAAAACATGACCATCGACGCTGACGCGCGATCGGAATTCAGCGTGCCGACAACGGGATTGGCAGTCGCCGCCGATGAACTGGCCCGATCGGTGTCACCGGAGTTCATCTACAACCACGCGATGCGCGGCTACCTGTTCGGTCGCGAGATCGCAGCCGCGATGGGAATGCGGGCCGGTACCGACTACGACGACGAACTCGTATTCCTTGCCTCCATCCTGCACGACCTGGGCGCGACCGAGCATGCCAACGGCAACCAGCGTTTCGAGGTGGACGGCGCCGACGCCGCCGCGGAGTTC
Organism: Nocardia sp. NPDC004604; assembly: GCF_040609795.1. Taxonomy (NCBI): domain Bacteria; kingdom Bacillati; phylum Actinomycetota; class Actinomycetes; order Mycobacteriales; family Nocardiaceae; genus Nocardia; species Nocardia sp. NPDC004604. The sequence continues at coordinate 837 of NZ_JBEXLC010000073.1, read as the reverse complement.
CTCACCGGCCGAGGCATGGCCCCAGACCGCGTGAAGCCTGTATGGAATGCCATCGCGCTGCACACCAGCGACGGTCTGTGCCACCGCTTTGGGCCCACCGAAGCAGTGACCCAGATGGGGATCGGAGCCGACATCATCGGCCGCTTCCGCGACAAACTCTCACCGGAATACGCCGACCGTGTGCACGCGGCATATCCCCGCTACAACCTGGGCTACGCCCTCTCCGAGACGATCGCCAACCAGATACACGCGAACCCCGCGAAGATGGCCTCCCCGATGAGCTTTCCCGCGCACGTGTACCAGCTGCAATACCCCGACCACGCCCCCAAGGTCACCTGGCACGACATCCTGGACGCCTCAGGGTGGGCCGACAAGCCGACAGCATGAACGAAATCTGGATTTCGGCCGCAGGTAATACGAACGCTCATCACCCGAACAGGCAAGTGCCCACCACGGTTCCGCGAGAGTGGACATGTCGCGCAGGCTGCCACCGGTGACCAGTTCGAAGCGGTGAAGGCGGTGTCGGAGCGTGTTGGGGTGGAGATGAAGCCGACGCGCGGCGTCCTCGTACCGCATCCCATGCTCGAGCGAGACCCGCTTGGGCAGACGCGGCCCCATGAAAGACCACATCCTGTAGCCGCGTAGCGCGCGTTCGCTGGCGATGCGCGCTCATGCCGAATACGGGACGTTGTCCGTAGCAATCCTTTGCTACAGGTGGTACCTCGGGGTCTCGGTAGCAATCACCGAAAATCCAACGGAGTTCGGGCAGCCAACCGGAGTCATCCCATCCGGCTGGTGAACTGGTTCAGGTCGAAATAGTCCCGCCAGGCACTGATC
>NZ_JBEXLC010000072.1:0-44235 GCF_040609795.1 Nocardia sp. NPDC004604 | reverse complement strand
CCAAATTTCCAAATAAGTGTAGAAATAAGCCATGTAATTAAGAATAAAGATACCAAGATGTAGCCTAAATAATCAAATTGAATCGACTGAATCATGGGCGCGTACGTGCACTACGTCGAGGGCTGCACCGCACCGATCTACAAGTCGGATTCGCTGCACTCCGCGGTGGTCGAGATCATCGTGAAGAAGGGCGGCCGCTGCCGCTACACCACCATTCAGAACTGGTCGAACAACGTCTACAACCTGGTCACCAAGCGGGCCAAGGCGGAGGCGGGCGCGACCATGGAGTGGATCGACGGCAATATCGGCTCCAAGGTCACCATGAAGTACCCGTCCGTGTGGATGATGGGTGAGTACGCCAAGGGCGAGGTGCTCTCGGTCGCATTCGCTGGCGAGGGCCAGCACCAGGACACCGGCGCGAAGATGCTGCACCTGGCGCCGCACACCTCGTCGACCATCGTGTCCAAGTCGGTGGCGCGCGGCGGCGGCCGGGCCTCCTACCGCGGCCTGGTCCAGGTCAACAAGGGGGCGCACGGTTCCAAGTCGACCGTGAAATGTGATGCGCTGCTTGTCGATACGATCAGCCGCTCCGACACCTACCCCTACGTCGATATCCGCGAGGACGACGTGACGATGGGCCATGAGGCCACCGTCTCGAAGGTGTCCGAGGATCAGCTGTTCTACCTGATGAGCCGCGGCCTCACCGAGGACGAGGCGATGGCGATGGTCGTGCGCGGCTTCGTCGAGCCGATCGCCAAGGAACTCCCGATGGAGTACGCGCTCGAGCTGAACCGCCTGATCGAACTGCAGATGGAAGGAGCCGTCGGCTGATGGCAGCCCTGGACAACGTTGCCGCGGCCGCTGAGGCTCGCATCCCGGCAGTCAACAAGGGGGAGGTATTCACTTCCTTCGACGTCAACGCCTTCGAAGTGCCCTCGGCCAAGGATGAGGCGTGGCGGTTCACCCCGCTGCGCCGCCTGCGCGGCCTGCAGGACGGCACCGCCGTCCGGGACGGCGCGGTCACCGTCGAGGTGGCTCCGGTCGCCGGTGTGACGGTGGAAACGGTGGCGCGCACCGACTCTCGTCTCGGTGCGGCCGGTGTGCCGTCGGATCGGGTTGCGGCCCAGGCGTATTCGGGTTTCGAGCAGGCGACCGTGATCTCGGTCGGCGCGGAAGTCGAAGTCGCCGAACCGGTTACCGTTACCGTCACCGGTCCGGGCGAGGGTAAGACCGCATACGGCCACCTGCAGGTCCGGCTCGGCAACTTCGCGGTCGCCACCGTGGTCATCGACCAGCGGGGCAGCGGAACCTACGCCGAGAATATCGAATTCGTGCTGGGCGACAGCGCCAAGCTGATCGTGGTCGCGATCCAGGACTGGGCCGACGACGCCGTGCACGCCACCGCGCACCACGCCCAGCTCGGACGCGACGCCACTCTGCGGCACACCTCGGTCACCCTCGGCGGTGATCTGGTGCGCCTCACCGGCAATGTCCGCTACGCGGGTCCCGGCGGCGATGCCGAACTGCTCGGCCTCTACTTCGCCGACGCCGGTCAGCATTTCGAGCAGCGCCTGCTCGTCGACCACGCGGTCCCGCACTGCAAGTCCAATGTGCTGTACAAGGGTGCGCTGCAAGGTGATCCGCATTCCCCCAAGGGCGATGCCCGCACGGTATGGGTCGGCGACGTGCTCATCCGCGCGGCCGCCGAGGGCACCGACACCTTCGAGGTGAACCGCAACCTGGTGCTCACCGATGGCGCGCGCGCCGATTCGGTGCCGAATCTGGAAATCGAGACCGGCGAGATCGTCGGCGCCGGCCATGCGAGCGCCACCGGTCGTTTCGATGACGAGCAGCTGTTCTACCTGCGCGCCCGCGGTATCCCGGAGGACGCCGCTCGCCGTCTGGTGGTGCGCGGTTTCTTCCACGAGATCATCCAGAAGATCGCGGTCCCCGAGGTCCGGGAGCGGCTGGAGTCGGCCATCGAGGCCGAACTCGCCGCAATCGGCGCATGACCAACCAACCCCTTTGTCAGTAAGGAATCCGAATTCGATGACCACCCTGGAAATCAAGGACCTGCACGTCGAGGTCGCCAACCCGGACGAGACCGCCGAGCCCATCAAGATCCTCAAGGGCGTGAACCTCACCATCAAATCCGGTGAGACACACGCGATCATGGGCCCCAACGGTTCCGGCAAGTCGACGCTGTCCTACGCGATCGCCGGACACCCGAAGTACACGGTGACCTCCGGTTCGATCACCCTCGACGGCGAGGACGTCCTGGCGATGTCCGTCGACGAGCGTGCGCGTGCGGGTCTGTTCCTGGCCATGCAGTACCCGGTCGAGGTTCCCGGTGTCTCGATGTCGAACTTCCTGCGCACTGCCGCCACCGCGGTCCGCGGCGAGGCCCCCAAGCTGCGCACCTGGGTCAAGGAGGTGAAGGAGTCGATGAACGAACTGGAGATCGACGCGGCCTTCGCCGAGCGCAGCGTGAACGAGGGCTTCTCCGGCGGTGAGAAGAAGCGCCACGAGATTCTGCAGCTGGGTCTGCTCAAGCCCAAGATCGCAATCCTGGACGAGACCGACTCCGGCCTGGACGTCGATGCGCTGCGCATCGTTTCCGAGGGCGTGAACCGGTACATGGACCGCGAGCACGGTGGCGTGCTGCTGATCACGCACTACACCCGCATCCTGCGCTACATCCAGCCCGAATTCGTGCACGTATTCGTCGGCGGCCGCATCGTCGCCGAGGGCGGCGCCGAGCTCGCCGAAGAACTCGATGCGAACGGCTACGTCCGTTTCACTCAGGGCTCACCCACCCCGTCGGCTTCGCCGACTGCCATCCCCCAGTCCGCTACCGCTGGAGCCTGATATGACCGCCACGGTCCGTACCCTCGACGTCGCCCGGATCCGGGCCGACTTCCCGATCCTGAGCCGCACGGTTCGGGACGGGAAACCGTTGGTGTACCTGGACTCCGGCGCGACCTCGCAGCGTCCCCTCGCGGTGCTCGACGCCGAACGCGAATTCCTCACCGAGCGCAATTCGGCCGTGCACCGTGGTGCGCACCAACTGGCCGAGGAGGCCACCGACGCCTATGAGGGCGCGCGGGCCGATATCGCTCGGTTCGTCGGTGTGGACGCCGATGAGATCGTGTTCACCAAGAATGCGACCGAATCGCTGAATCTGGTGACCTACGCGTTCTCCGACAACCGCTTCCCGTACCACGTGGGTCCGGGCGACGAGATCGTCATCACCGAGCTCGAACATCACGCGAATCTCGTGCCGTGGCAGGAACTCGCCCGCCGTACCGGTGCGACCCTGAAGTGGTACGGCATCACCGATGATGGCCGCATCGATCTCGATTCGCTCGAATTGTCGCCCGCCACCAAGGTTGTCGCGTTCACGCACCAGTCGAATGTGACCGGCGCGGTCACCGATGTCGCCGAAATGGTCCGCCGGGCAAAGGAAGTCGGCGCGCTGACGGTGCTCGACGCCTGCCAGTCGGTGCCGCATATGCCGGTGAACTTCCGTGAACTCGGTGTCGACTTCGCCGCGTTCTCCGGGCACAAGATGCTCGGACCGTCCGGTGTCGGCGTGCTCTACGGGCGGCGGGCCGTGCTCGCGGAGACTCCGCCGTTCATCACCGGCGGTTCGATGATCGAGACCGTCACCATGGAGGGCAGCACCTACGCGCCGCCACCGCAGCGTTTCGAGGCCGGTGTGCCGATGACCTCGCAGGTGGTCGGATTGGGCGCGGCCGTGCGGTATCTCGAAGCGATCGACATGGAAGCCGTTGCGGCACACGAACATGTGCTCACCGGTGCGGCGCTGGACGGACTCGCCGCGATCGCGGGCGTGCAAATCATCGGCCCGGTCGAGAATATCGACCGCGGCGGCGCGGTGTCGTTCGTGGTCGAGGGCATTCACGCCCATGACGTCGGGCAGATCCTGGACGACGAGGGCGTCGCGGTGCGCGTGGGCCACCACTGCGCGTGGCCGCTGATGCGCCGCCTCGGCGTGCCGGCGACGGCCCGTGCCTCGTTCGCGGTTTACAACACCCTGGACGAGGTGGACCAGCTGGTAGCCGCCGTGCGGAAGGCCCAGAGCTTCTTCGGAGTTGCATAAGACATGCGCATGGAGCAGATGTACCAGGAAGTGATCCTGGATCACTACAAGCACCCGCATCACCGCGGGCTGCGGGAGCCGTTCGGGGCCGAGGTGCACCACGTCAACCCGACCTGTGGTGACGAGGTGACCTTGCGCGTCCAGCTCGACGACAACGGTGATGTCGCCGATGTGTCCTACGACGGGCAGGGCTGCTCGATCAGTCAGGCCGCCACCTCGATCCTCACCGACCAGGTCATCGGACTGCCGGTGCAGCAGGCGCTGAAGGTCGTCGACTCCTACAACGCGATGATCTCCAGCCGCGGCACCGTCGAGGGCGATGAGGACATGATCGGCGACGGCATCGCGCTCGGTGGAGTGTCGAAGTATCCAGCGCGGGTCAAGTGCGCGCTGCTGGGTTGGCTGGCGTTCAAGGATGCGGTGATTCGGATAACCTCCGCCGAAGAGGCCAAGCGGACTATGGGCAGCGATATCTCCACGAATGGAAAGCCGGCATGAGTGAGACACCAGTGACCGAAACGACCGAGCAGATAGAACTTTCGGCCGAGGCCATCAAGCAGCTCGAGGATATCGAGGAGGCGATGCGCGACGTCGTCGACCCCGAACTCGGCATCAATGTCGTCGACCTCGGACTGGTCTACGGTATGAGTGTCGACCAGGACAATATCGTCACCCTCGACATGACCCTCACTTCGGCGGCCTGCCCGCTGACCGATGTCATCGAGGATCAGTCCCGCAATGCCCTCGTGCGCTCCGGACTGGCCGAAGATCTCAAGATCAACTGGGTCTGGATGCCCCCGTGGGGCCCGGACAAGATCACCGAAGACGGCCGCGAACAACTGCGCGCCTTGGGTTTCACGGTCTAGACCGCGAATACGCTGCCGCGACGAACCCGCGGCGCGGACCGTGACGAGACGGCCCTGAGAGCAGCGCGCGGGTCAGCACTGCTGTTGGAATGGGAAGCACGGTGCCGCAGGTGGCGCGGATGGGGGTGCGGGTTCCGGCGGCCCAGTCGGCTCGGTGCTCGATCCCGGGCGTTGCTCGACGACGGTGGTAGGGGTCGGGTCCATACCTTCGGAAATAAGCAACCAGGTCGTGCCGGCTATTGCCCCGACCACCACCACCGTCGCGAGCAGTTGCGGCAGGCCCGAGATGAGCTTCATCCCTTTGGCGCACACAGTGGCGACACCGATGCGCACCGCGGAAGCCAGCCGAGGAGTCGAAACCCGGTGCGTTGGTTCGGCGGCGGGTGCGCTATCCGGCCACACCAATGGCATAGGTTGCGGCTCGGCCCTTGTCGGCTGCGGTTCCAACGCAACCGCCGATGAAGGCAGTGGCTCCGAAATAGGCTGCGCCCCAACCATTGCCGAAGGGTGGGCCGGTGCTGTCGCCAATGTCTGCGGCTGAATCTCCGACAGCGACTCCGCCGCGTCCTCGGTCCACCGCTGGCGCGTTTCCACCGATGGACTTCGATGGTCGAGGTCACGGCGGAACGGAAGCTCTTCCGACGACCTATCGGGCTCGATCCACGACGACCATTGGCCAGTGAATGCCGACGACAACTGCGGAGCCGACCGAGTCGACTGCGGCCGTAGCGCATCCGGACGGTCCACCGGCTGCGGCTCCGGCGTCGCCGCGGATACCTGGGTATGCACCCCCGTATCGGCACCGACTTCGGACCGCGAGTGTGCCACGCCTGTCAACGGCTCCTCGTCGATGTCGGTCGGGAGCCATGGCGGGTGTGGAGTACTGGAATGTGACAGCTCCGACGACAGGCGACCGTCGTCGGGAAGTTCGATGGTGCCGAGCGCGGCCGACGCATGCGCTTGCACCAGCACCTTCGATGCGGGGCGCGCGGGTCGTCTGGTTTGCGACGGAAATCCCTCGGCCACAAGCTCTTCGATCGTGACCACATGTGCAAGGCTGAGCTCGCCGAGCAGTTCGTAGGCCTGCTCCGCGGTCCAGATCAGCTTCCGGTTCGCCGTTCGAAGGAACCAGGCCCGCAACCCCGCCGACGAGTCGAGGACCACGGTGCCGCCGGGCTTTCGCGATTCGGTGTCCAGTGTGATGGTCGCTTCTCGGGGCGGTACGACCACGATCAACCTGTCCACGTGTGCGTCCGGTTGTCGCCTGCGCACCATCTGGCTCAGGAGGTTCGCATTGCTCGCCACCTTGCCGAATGGGTCACTGTCGTGGAGGGGAACCGGCTCCCCATCGATTCCGGAAAGCTGCCAGCGCCCGTCGGCCCCCATCGACAGCACCCCGCCGGTCATCTCGGCAGCGATCTCCTGCACTTCGATCACGACCACAGCGCGCGGAGTAATGACCACCAGGTCCATCTGCCGCGTCGCACCACCTGGGTCGCTGTCGGGGATGGGATACCCCGAAACAGCAAGCCCCACAATGACATATTGGCCGTGCCAAGTCCGTAGCCAATCGAGCACACACTGTTCGGATCGTTGCGCCGACCCTTCATAGACAACCAGCATCGAGTCACTCTTCCGTCTCGCCCGCACAGTCGACTCCACAACGGTATTCATCGCAGACGCCCTGTGAGAATGCGAAAGGCATACAAAGAGCAGGGTTTTGGCGACAAAAGGTGTGACTACATCGGTGCGTCGGCAGATGGGAGTGTCACGGCGGCCAGCGTACCGATCCCGCCATGAGGTGAGCACGGCGGCGTGTGAGAAGATGACCCTGCGCTCATCGCCCACCTGCGAGATCAATGAAGGCCCCCGCGGCGGCGCCACAGGGTCGCATCCGAGACGGGACGCGCTGTGGCGCTGCGGGATCGCTGATTCCCGTTATGTCGGATCGCGGTGCTAGAAAGATTTGGACAATTCGGATCGGACCGGTCCGGATCTCGATCCGAAGCGACTTTCAGAACGGGGAGATATCACATGTCACTGTCGTCCAAGGCTGCGATGGGTCTGGTGGCCGCATCTGCTGGTGCCTGCATCGCCGCCGGTGTCGGTGTTGGTGCCGCACAGGCGGATGAGAGCCTCTACGGCTCGCTGGCGATCTCGACCTCGTCGCGGGGCGATGCGACCCTCGGCTGGGCGTACAACTACTCGAACCGGGCCGATTCGGATCGCGCCGCGGTGCAGCAGTGCGGCCTGTCCAGCTGTCATGTCATCGTGCAGTTCGCCAATGCGTGCGCGGCCGTGGCCCGCAACGGCGATGACCACCTGGGCTGGGCCTGGGCGCCGACCCGGGCCGAGGCCGAACAGCAGGCGATTGCCAATGCCGGGCCGACCGCACCGCCGCCGCTGCTGAACTTCGGCAGCTCGGCGCCGCGCGGACCGCGCATCGTCGATTCGCAGTGCACTGCGAACGCGGGCTGACGTCCTGACCGACCGAGTGCGCTCTCGACGCAATTCGCGTCGAGAGCGCACTCGGTCGCGAAGCCAAAGGCCGAACACTCAGCGGCGCAGCACCTTTCGTGCAACGAAATTGCCGAGGAACTGAATCCCCTGCACCCCGACGATAATGATCAGCGTGGCCACCAGCGTCACCTGCCAGTCGAAGCGCTGATATCCGTAGACCAGCGCGAAATCGCCGAGCCCGCCGCCGCCGACCGTGCCCGCCATGGCGGACATATCGACAATGGCGATCACCACGAAGGTATAGCCGAGGACCAAGGGCCCCAACGCTTCCGGGATCAACAGCGTCAGAATGATCCGCAGCGGACCGGCCCCGACGGCCCGGGCCGCCTCGATAACGCCCGGATCCACCGTGACCAGATTCTGTTCCACAATGCGGGCGATGCCGAAGGATGCCGCCACGATCATGACGAAGGCCGCGGCCTCCGTGCCGATCGTCGTCCCGACCACTTCGAGGGTGACCGGACCGAGTGCCGCGAGCAGGATGATGAACGGGATCGGCCGGACCACATTCACCAGCACGTTCAGCAGCAGGTTGAGCGGCGCGTTCGCGAGCAGTCCGCCCTTGCGGGTGGTGTACAGGGCGGTGCCGAGGAGCAGCCCGATCAATCCGCCCACCACAAAGGTGAGCAGCACCAAATAGATTGTGGTGCCGATGGCCTCGGTCAGTACCGGCCGGAGTTTGTCCCAATCCGTATGCACGGCTAGTCCTTTCAGTCGACGCAGATCGTTTTCTATCGACCAGCGAGCAGGCTAGCGGCGATCGAGTGCGTCGATCACCTTGTCCACGTCGTCATCCGAACCGTGCAGGGCCAGCGTCACACTGCCGAAGGTCCGGTCCTGCAACGTGCTCACCCCGCCGTACACCACCTCGAATTCGACACCCGCGTGCGTGGCGGTGGCCAGTGCCGCGCCGATTCCACGCTGGTCATCGATATCCACCGTGACCAACCGGCCGCCGTGTAGCTCGTCGAGTCGCCGCAATTGCTCGGCGTCGGGCCGATTGTGCAGCACGGTCTCCACGAACGATTGTGTCGGCGGCGCCTGCGGGCTCGCGAAAACCTCGAAGGTGCTGGCGAGTTCGACGATCTTCCCCTCGGCGAGCACCGCGACCCGATCGGCCACCGCACGGATGACATCCATTTCGTGTGTGATCACGACAATGGTGACGCCGAGTTCACGATTGATCTTCTTCAGCAGCCGCAGCACCTCACCGGTGGTCTCCGGATCCAGTGCCGAGGTCGATTCGTCCGCGAGCAGCAGTGACGGTGAGGTCGCCAGCGCCCGCGCGATGCCGACCCGCTGCTTCTGACCGCCCGAGAGCTGATCGGGATAGCTGCGGGCCTTATCGGCGAGACCGACAAAGTCCAACAACTGTGACACTCGTGCCTTGCGCTCGGCGCGCTTCCAGCCGGCGACCTTCAGCGGATATTCGATATTCCCCGCGGCCGTGCGCGATCGGAACAGGTTGAACTGCTGGAACACCATGCCGATATCCCGGCGGATGCGCCGCACCTCGGCCTCCCGCACACCGGTAATGGGTGTGCCGGACACCTCGATGGTGCCGGTCGTCGGCCGCTCCAACGCATTGATCAGCCGGACCAGGGTGCTCTTGCCCGCGCCGGAATAGCCGATCACACCGAAGATCTCGCCCTGTTCGATGCGCAGGTCGATGGCGTCCAGCGCGATATGCCTATCCGGGCCCTTGCCGAAAACCTTGGTGACCGATCGGAATTCGACCGCGGGAACCGATATCTGGCTCATTTGCCGTCTTTGATGGTCTGCTGCACCCTGGCCAGAATCTGCTCCAGCTCGGGACCGGTGCGCTTTACCTCGACCGCGGTGTTCTTGGTGACCTGGGCATGCGCCTGCTGCACATCGGGGTCGTGCCAGAGCTGGGCCACCTTCTGGTAGAGCTCATTGTTCTTGTCCCCGGCCCTGGACACCACGACATTGATATACGGTTCGGCCGCCGGATTCTTCGGATCATCCTTGTAGAGCGCCGAATTGGGGTCGATGCCGGAACGGTCGAGGAAGGTGTTGTTGATGATCGACCCGTCGACCGAGGCGAGTGAGAGCGCGGTCTGCGCCGCGTCGACCGGGGTCACCTTGACCTTGGACGCGCCCTTATCGATATCGGCAGGCGTCGGCGCCTTGGCGTCACCGGAAAGCTTCAGCAAACCGGCAGCCTGCAATACGAACAGCGCCCGCGCCTGATTGGTCGGATCGTTCGGGATCGCGATCTCGGCGCCCTGCGGCAGGTCCGCGAGCGACTTGTGCTTCTTGGAGTAGAGCCCTAGCGGCACGATATAGGTCGAGGCGATGGGGGTCAGGGTGTCGTTGTTGGCGACATTGTAGGCGCCGAGGAACTGCAGATGCTGGAACAGATTCAGATCGATCTGCTTTTGCGACAGTGCGAGATTCGGCTGCTTGTAGTCGGAGAAGTTGGTGATCCGCAGGGTGATGCCCTGTGCTTTCGCCTTCTCCTCGAAGACGTCCCAGGCGTGATCCTTATCGGTGGTGCCGATGCGCACTACGTTGTCGGCGGAAGCCTTGTCAACGCTGCCGCACGCCGTCAGGGTGAGGGCCGCGGTGGCTACCAGGACCGGGATCGCCAGTACCCGATGGAATTTCACTCGTGCTCCCGAAATGCTTGTCGCAATATGAACCTGGTAATCCAAGCGATGTCCCCGGCTGTCGGACAACGGTTTGGATTGAACTGAGCGAAACTCTGGCAACTAGTTGGACGAACGTCTAGGTTGCCTGCAATGCGATTGCTGCGCCGTGTTCTGGTGATTCCCCTGCTTCTTGCCCTGACCGCTGGCGGGGTCGCGTGTGGTCGGGAGCACCACGACGACGTGGTGCGCATCGGCGTGAACGATATCTCGCTGCCGCATTGGGACGTCTATCAGAAGAAGGCCGCCGAACAGGGCATTGCCGTCGAGTTCGTCAATTTCACCGACTACAACCAGCCGAATCCGGCACTGGCACAGCGCCGGATCGACCTCAACAAATTCCAGCACGTGCGCTACCTGGCCAATTACAACGTCCGCAATAACGACACCCTGGTGCCGATCGGTGCGACCGAGATCTTCCCGCTGACCCTGTACTCGCGTAAGCACAAGTCGGTGGCCGAGATCCCCAAGGGTGGTCAGATCACGCTGAGCAACAATCCGGCCAATCAGGTTCGACCGCTGCTCGGCCTGGCCGCCGCCGGGTTGATCGTGCTGAAGGGCGGCGCGAGCTGGGATTCGAAGATCGAGGATGTGGACACTGCGGCCTCCAGGGTGAGCCTGAAGACCATCGATCCGACGCTGACCGCGCAATCCCTGGACAGCGTCGATGCCGCATTCGTCGACGACACCTTCGCGCGCCCGGCCGGTCTCACCAAGAACGAGACCATCTTCACCGACGATCCCGAGCGCCCGGAGCTCAGGCAGTACATCAATGTCTTCGCCGCCAGAGCCGAAGACAAGGACAACCCGAAGCTGCTCGCGCTGGCCAAGCTCTACCACGATCCGGAGGTCGAGGCGGCGGTGCGGGCCGAGTCCGGATATCAGGGCATCTTCAAGACCAACGATCCGGCGGATCTACAGGCCACGCTGGCCGAACTGCAGACCAAGTTCCGCAAGTAGGCGCTCACTCCGGAATGCGTTCGGCGTAATCGGTGGCCAGCCGTGCGAACTTGGGCCAGAACGGTTCCGGCGTGCGGTTCGCCAGCCGTGCGGCGAGCAGATCGAGGTGGCTGTGCCAGCCGCCGGAGACATTCAGTACCCGGGAGCGGTCGGGGAGTTTGCGGTGGGTGAGCTCGAGGCGCACCTTGTCCTCGACGCTGGTCAACTCGAAGGTCACTTCGGAACCGTCGGACCAGGTGAAGGTGAGCAGCTTCGGTGGATCGCAGGCGAGGATCACGCCGGGCTCGCGGTGCTCTCCGGCGTACTGCGCGGGTGCCGGATCGTCGGCGCCGGTGAGTTCGGAATTGCGGAATACCAATTCGACAGCACCGCCCTCGTGCAACTCCATATCGCCTGCGGCGAGCCAGGTTCGGCGCAACTCGGCATCGGTGATGTAGCGCCAAACCCGTTCGATCGGTCCGGGCAGTAGCCGCTCCAGCCGCACCGTCCCCGGTTCCACCAGCGTCCCGTAATCGTCTTCGCGCATCGTCATGATTCGTCCTCCTGTCGCAGGATTTCTTCGAGTCGATCCAGTCGTTCGGTCCAGAAGTGCTCGTAGAAGCGCATCCACTCGACGCCACCGCGAATCGGGCGCGCGTCGAGGCGGCACATATGAACCCGCCCGCGCACCATGCGCTCGACCAGTCCGGCCCGCTCCAGCACCTGGATATGCTTGGAAGCCCCCGCCAGCGACATCGCATACGGCTCGGCCAACTCGCCGACACTGTGCTCGCCATCGGCCAGTTGCCGCAGCATCGCGCGCCGCGTGGGGTGGGACAGCGCATGGAACAACGTATCCAGCTCGGCTTCCTGCTCAACCACATGGTTGAGTCTGCCCTCGCCATGCCCGACAGTCAACCGATTGGTTTAATAAATCGGGAGCCGACGCTATTACTCGACCGGGGACCCATCGCCGGATGTTGCCGCGAGGACGCGGGCGGCCTCGCGGGCCGCGTTCGCATTCGGTTGCAGCGCACGGGAACCCGCGAGTTTCGCGCGCAGGTGGTCGGCGATGGTGATCGGCTCGTACTTGCTGCCGTCACCGATGCAGCAGGGCAGGGTTTCGATGCGGGCGTCGGGGTTGCCGTCGTGGAAGAAGGCCGCGCTGCGGCGTCGCTGGATGGTGCCGTTGGTGATGGGCGGCATGACGCGGTGCAGGGTGGACAGCCAGCGCTCGTTGGTCCAGCGCGCCATCAGATCGCCGAGGTTGACCAAGAGGGCGTCATCGGCGGGCTGCACATCGTGCCAGCGGGTGTCGGCGCCGAGGATCTGCAGACCGGGGGCCTGGTCCGCCCACAGGACGGTGACAATGCCGTAATCGGTGTGTTCGCCCATGCCGGTGAGCTCGCCGTCGAGATCGATGCTGCCCGGTGGCAGTGCGTAGTTGTTCATCCGCAGGACGTCGAGGGAGTGGTCGGTGAACCGGGTGAAATAGCCGGGCGGCAGTTCGAGAGCGTCCGCGAAGGCGGTGGTGAGGGTTCTGGCAATGCGGGCGGCGTGTGCGAAGTACGCCTCCACCGGTGCGCGGAAACCGGGAACCTGTGTCGGCCAGAGGTTTTCGGCGTAGTCGTAGGCCGAGAACTCGATGTGCGGGTAGGCGGCCGCGGAAACGCCGACATTGAAGGCCTCGAAGAAGTCGTTCATGCGAGTCGCGGATTCGACGCCGAGGCTGAGGCTGAGGCTTTCGCTCTTGGGCGGGGAGTAGCCGCGGTTGATCTCCGGTGGGGTGCGGTAGTCCTGTTTCGTCGCCGGATCGAGGTCGAAGAACGAGTCGACGGCGTCCGCGAAGTCGTCGAGCACCTGCCGCGGGATCGCGTGACCGGTGATCTGCATGAAGCCGACGGTGCTCGCGGCCGCATCGATCGCACCGGCCACCGCCCGGCGCTCGGTCTCGGAACCGCCGTCGACATAGGGCGAAATATCGATGACGGGCACATGGAATTCCATCGCTGGTGTCCTCCCTCTTCGACACCTCGATGATAAGCGCTGTTTGCCCAGGTGCTGCTGGTCATCGCACGTGCCCTGACATCGGGGTATATCCGGCGGGGTATGGCGCGCGCCGCCTGTGGGGGCCATGATGCTGGAGTGGACGACACAACGTATCGGCACACCCGGCTCGCCCTGCACGCGGCGGGGGAGTTGTTGATCGCCGGACCGCAGTTTCGGCGGTTCGGGACCATCCGCATGCGCGTCGTCCACGGTGGCTTCGGCGGTGCCCAATGGCCGGTTTCGGTAATCGGTGCCGATCTGGTGTGGCCGGAGGGGCGCACGCCGTTGGCTGGGAGCTACGACAAGGTGGCGGCCAGGGCGGGATTCGAGGCGCAGGCCCCGGAGGGGGTCTATGCCGGCATCACCGGAACCGATCCCGGGGATGCGATTCGGGTCGATCCGGAGGCGGCGAGGCTGATTGCGGACTGGTTCGCACTCGGCGATTCGGCGTTGCGCTGTGCGGCCCCCGATGTCATTCCGGTGCTCTGGCCGGAGCATTTCGACCTGTCGAGCACGGTGCACGAAGTGAATTACGGTGTGTCGCCAGGCGATTCCGCACATCCGGGGCCCTACGCCTATGTCGGCCCGTGGACACCCCGCGCCGGTGATTTTTGGAATGCCCCCTTCGGTGCACTGCGCCCGCGCGAAGAGGTCGACACGGTTGCGAGTCTGCTCGACTTCTTCGCGGAGGGAAAGGCGCGGGCCGCGGAGGGGTGAACCCGCTGCCGCTACCTGGCGAGCGAGTGGAGGTAGGCGGCGGTGGTGGGGTCGGCCGGAAAGTAGGACTCGATCGCGATCTCGTCGAGCGTCACATCGAAGGCCGCGCCGAACCGCATGATCGTATTGAACAGCGACAGTTCGGTGCCGCGATGGCGGATGTGGATGGGCAGGGCGATATCCGCGGGATCGATCCGCGGGGGTCCGTCATCGGGTGCGAACGCCCTCAATTCCCCATGTAGCGCGGCCAATTCGGGATCCCCCGTCTGTGCCGCCTGCCTGGCGAGGCGCGGCAGCAGAAATCCGCGCACCTGATCGATATTGCGCACACGGGGCGCGAAGCCCTTGGGGTGCAGCCCGATTCGCATCATATTGATCGGCGGTTCGAGCAGCGCGGGATCGACCTCGTCGAAGAATACCTCGGTCGCCGCGTTGGCGAAGAGCAGATTCCAGCGGCTGTCGATGGTCAAGGCCGGGAACGGCTCATGTGCTCGAAGCACTCGCTGCACCGCTGCTCGCGCCTCGGCGAGATCGGGATCGTCCAGGGTCCGGTGCCGATATGTCGGCGCGTGACCGGCCGCCAGCAGCAGCTGGTTGCGTTCCCGTAGCGGAATATTCAGGTGCTCGGCGAATCGTTCGATCATCGCCGGACTCGGCACGGTCCGCCCGGTTTCGACGAAACTGATATGCCGGGTGGAGATTCCGGATTGCACCGACAGCTCGAGCTGGCTGATCCTGCGTCGCGTCCGCCACTCGCGCAACAGCACACCCGCGTGCCGACCCCGGTCCACACGCACCAGTATCGTCGCGATGCCGCGCCACGCCATTACATGCCTGGTAATCGACAGGCTTACCGACCTGCTGGGACGGTTACCCGCATGACGAACAATCTGGCAATCCGCAATAAGGAACTCATCCTGCGCAGCCTCGCCGAGTTCACCGGTGGCAATATCGAGGTGCTGCGAAACCTGCTGCACGAGAACTTCATCGAACACAGTCCCGGGAACCCGTCCGGCCGCGAGGCCTTCATCGAATTCACCGCGAGTTCGCCGGTGGCCAAGGCTCGACTGGAGATCAAGCGAGTCATTGCCGACGACGATTACGCCGTCGTGCACTACCACATGGTCGCTCCCGACGATGCGCGCGGCATCGCGGTGGTGGACATCTGGCGACTGGTCGACGGTGTGATCACCGAACACTGGGATGTCGTACAACCGGTGCCCGACGACGATCAGATCCCGCACGGAATGTTCTGATCTGGACCAGCCCCCGTTGCGGGAGCTCGCGCTGCTGCAGGCGCTGTTCGCCGAGCGTGAGAGCGGCAAGACCACCTCGACGATGCCGCCGGAGATCGATGCCGAGGTGACCCGGCTCGGTCGTTCGCTCAGTGCTCGGGCGCAGGCGCTCGGCGAGGACTAGGGGCTAGCGGGCGGCGCGTCCCTCACCGGCCAGTCGGCCGTGGCGGATCAGCGCCCGTTTGGCCCCCGGCGGTATCGCGGGCAGGGCCTCGTCGGCGGAATCCGGTTCGGGCTCATCCGGATTCGGCCGGACGAATAGCGTCACGGTTGCCGCGGGCCGGAATCCGTTGCGCGTCATGAGTGTCGCGGAGGCGGTATTGCGCTGCTCGACATCGGTGACGATGCGTCGCGCGCCGCGTGCGAACAGCGCCTTGGAGCACATGTCGACGAGGCGGCGGGCGATGCCGAGACCCTGCATATCGGGTGCGACGGCGATCCATTCGAGATAGGCCCAGTCGTCACGATGTTCGAATTCCATCGAGCCGAGGACGAATCCGACCACCCGATCGGAGTCGAGGGCGACCCAGCACGCGTTATCCGGGCTGTCCAGATGTTCGGCCACCGAGGTCAGCGACCATGAGGTGTACGGCTTGACGGTGGTGTCGAATACCTCATGTCCCAGATCCAGCACCTGGCGCAGATGGCCGAGGCCCATCGGGACGATCGCTATGGCGGGGTCCATGCCGCCCAGTTTGCCAGGGGTGTGCGGGTGACCGGTTACGCGCCCTTGCGGGCGGCGGTCTTCTTCGCGGCCTTCTTGGCCGGCTTGGCGGCGGTCTTCTTTGCAGCTGCCTTGGTGGCCTTCTGCGCCGGTGCCGCCTTGGCCTTCGGCTTCGTGGCCGCGCTCGCGGAGCTTTCCGCGGCCCGCCGCCCGCTGGCCTCCAGGCTGCGCTGTAATGCCGCCACCAGATCGACGACCTCGGCATCGATCTCGGCGGGCACGGCCTCGGGCTGGCTGGCGATCTTTCCGGTACCGCTGGCTATTGCGTCGTCGAGCACCTTCTTGAGCTCGATCTGGTATTCGTCGGTGTACTGGTCGGGATCGAAATCGTCGGACATGGTCTCGACGAGCGTCTCGGCCATCTTGATCTCCTGCGGCTTCGGTTCGGCGACGCCGTCGAGGGATTCGAAGTCGACCGCGCGCACCTCATCGGGCCACAGCAGCGTCTGCAGCACCAGCACGCCGTCGCGCACACGCAGCGCGGAGAGCCGGGTCTTCTGCCGAAGGGTGAAGTGCACGAGAGCGGTCCGATCGATGCGCTCCAACGTGGTCGCCAGCAGCACGTAGGCCTTGGGGGTATTCGAATCGGGCTCCAGGTAGTAGCTCTTCTCGAACAGGATCGGGTCGATCTGATCGGACGGCACGAACTGCAGCACCGGAATCTCGTGCTTCTCCGCCGCGGGCAGTTTGCCGAAGTCCTCGTCGGTCAGGATGACCTTGTCACCTTCGGGGGATTCGTAGGCCTTGTCGATATCGGCATACTGCACGGACTTGCCGCAGACCGTGCAGACCCGGTCGTACTTGATCCGACCGCCGTCCTTGGCATGCACTTGGTGGAACCGGATATCGTGGTCCTCGGTGGCGGTGTACACCTTGACAGGGACGTTTACCAGCCCGAATGCGATCGAGCCCTTCCAGATAGCTCGTGCCATCACTCCATCATGGACGAACCCATTCGAATGCGCGAGCGAATCGGTATCCCGAGTGTCGCGGTCGCGACGCGCCGACGCAGGGGAGTCGGCAGGGCGGCAAAGAGGGTGCGCATGGCCGCGACAGTGCCGCCGAGGTCGGTGCGTCCCGACAGATACGCCCGTTGCAATTCCGACGGCATCGTGAAGAAGGCATCGAAGAAGATCGGTATGTCTGCGGGCGGCAGTGCGAGCAGCGCCCGCAGACCGGCGGCCCGCAGCGCATGTACCGCGCGTGCCTGCACCGGCCATACCGTGGCTCCGAGCGCGACGGTGTCGGCGGCGGCGAGCGCGGCGGTGACGCTGTAACCCGTTGCGGGATGGGTGAAGCCGCCCGCCGCGCCGAACCGGCGCCGTCCCGGTCGACCGCCCTGCACCGGGAAGCGTACGCGCTCGATCGGTTCGGTTCCGGTGAGTTCGATGCCGCGCCCCCGCAACCGGTGATGCAGCCGGTCGCGCAAGACCGCAGTGCCGAGCGCGGGACGTCCGGCGAGGCAGGTCTCCTCCAGCAGCATGGTCCGCGCACCCAACGGCACCGCATACAGAAACGACGGGGGCGCATCGGATTCCGCGCCGTTGTCCCGGCGCCAGTCCATGAACAGCGGTTCGATCTCGGTATCCCGTTGGACGACAACGCCGTACGCGGTTTGCTCGGCCAGCGCAGGCGAGCGGGCAATTCCTCGTGCGTCGATAACACGATTCGCGGTATATATTGTGCCCGAAGCCAAAGTCACTGTGTTGTGCCGAATTTCGACAACGCGATCCGCCGATAGGTGGGCGCCGTCGAGATCGAGCGAATCTCGCAGCCGCTCGGAATCGAAGACGACATAGGTCCGGTCGAGTCGATGTATCCGGGTGCCCCAGGCTGCGGGGCGGTCGACGGCGGCGGCGACGACCTGCGGATCCAGCCACCGCGGCAACTCGTCGTACCACCCCGCATACGTTGCTGACCAGCGGCGATCCGGTAGCGGATCGACGGCGGTGACCGACATTCCATGTGTCAGGCAGCGGTGCGCGAGCGCGCGACCGGCGGGGCCGAGGCCGCAGACGATGATGTCGGCGGCGGTCATCGCGCGGCCGAGCCGGAATGCGGATGCCGGTGTGGCACAGCGAGTTCGGCGGTGTGCAGGGCGGATCCTTCCGGTCGCGGATCGATTCGTCGTTCGTGCGGAGCCTACTGCGGGGCGGATCGGGCGCCGTTGCGTGGTGATAGTTCACATATATCGACGGTGACATTCTTCATAATATGATCATGTTGGATCTGGATTTTCCAGCGCCGATGTGACCCGCGAGTAGCTTGGCGTGGCAATCGGACTGGTCACTTTGTGCTGTGCGTCGTATGCTCGGCGTTGTCGGATGGATTGCCCAGGGTCGGGCAATCCGGACGTGATTGCCGAAATCAGTGTGGATTTCGTCGCTCGCTGTTCCCCAATTCTGTGGAACGGAATTCCTGCACCCCTGCCCGAGGCCATTGTCGCGCCAAATGGGTAGTTCGTGCTGCCTGTCTCTGTCGAAAGGACCGCTACGGTGAATTCTTCCCGATTACGCGCCCTTGGAGCCGTCCTTCCGGCTGGCGAATACACCACCTCCGAAGTACTCGGTCGGATGACGAGCGGCGGCGATTTCGACGTCGAGCGAATTACCGGCATCACGCACCGCTATATGGTGGACCGCACCATCGAGGACACCCTGACCCTGGGTGCCAGCGCCGCGCAGGACGCACTGGCCAAATCCGGTCTGGACGCCGCCGAACTGGACATCATCATCTGCGGCGGCACCACCGTGCACGACGGCTTCCACATGGTCTTCGAGCCGTCGGCAGCGCAGGAGATCGGCCGGCGCATCGGTGCGGTCAACGCCTCAGGCTATGATGTGGCGAATGCCTGTGGCGGCACCATGACCGGAATCTATCTGCTCGACAACATGATTCGTGCCGGTGTCGTGCGCAACGGCATGGTGGTCACGCCCGAGGTGATCTCGCCGGTGACCGAGGGTGCGCTCGCCGAGGCGATCGATGTGCGCGATCGGCAGTTCGCCGCGCTCACCCTCGCGGACGCGGCGGTGGCGGTCATTCTCGACCCGGCGGTCGACGAAGACGATGTGCTGCACTATGTCGATCTGACCACCTGCGCCGAGTACTCGCCGTTATGCATCGCCAAACCGAGCGATGCCAGCGAGAACATGATCATGTTGACCGACAATCTCACCATGCAGGCCGCGCCGCGCCGTGAAACCTGGGCGAAATTCCACAGCGATATTCTCGCAAAACGCGGCACCACATTCGCCGACGAGAAGTTCGACTTCATCGTGTTCCATCAGCTCGGTGTCGGATTCACCGAGAAGCTCGCCGAGTCCGGTAGCAAGATTCACGGCACCGAAATGCCGCCGCGCCTGGCGACCGTCGAGAAATACGGCAACACCGGGGCAAGCACGCATTTCCTGGTACTGCACGACTATATTTCCCGTGGCGAGATCCCGAAGGGCGCGAAGATCTGTTTCGTACCGACCGCGTCCGGAATGGTCTTCGGCGTCTTGTCGGCAACTATCAGTGCATTGGTGGGATGAAATGACGTTTATTGTTCGCCGGTCCGCCGTCAGCGCCGACCCGACCCTCGGTTCCATTGATCACGCGGTGCGGGCGGGCGAGGAGTGCCTCTCGGGGGCGGGCGTGGCGCCCAACGATATCGACGTGCTGATCAATGTGGGCGTCTACCGCGACAGCAATATCGTCGAGCCGTCCAATGCGGCGTTGATCCAGAAGGAACTGGGGATGCACCTGGACTACCAGGTCGGCTCCGCACGGGCGGGGTTCTCGCTCGATCTGCGCAACGGGTCCTGCGGCGTGCTAAACGCACTGCAGGCCGCGGGCGCGCTGCTGCAGAACGGCACGGTCGAGCGGGTCCTGATCGTCGCCAGTGACGCCCATCCGGGCGGCGCCGGGCACGCACCTGCCGACTTCCGCTATGCCGCGGTCGGTGCGGCGCTGCTGGTGACCAAGGGTATCGATGAGGGCACCGGTTTCGATCGGGTGCACATCCCGGCGCCGCTGCCGCGCGCGGTCGGCACCCATCCCGGTGTCGCCGGATACCTCGATCTGAAGGCGATGGGCAACGACGGACAGCGCTCGATCACCGTCGATGTCGCCGACGACTACGCCGAACTGGTCACCGGCGCGGCCTTTGCCGCGGTCCGCTCCTACCTCGCCGAGCGGCCGGAGGCGCGGCGCGTGCTGATCACCAATAACCCGGTGCCCGACTTCGCGGCCACCATGGCGGGCGAATTCGGTTTCGCCCGAATACATCAGGCCGCGACCGGCGATCTGGACGCGGGCAGTTCGGGTCTGATCATCGGCTATCACCAACTGTTGGAAACCGGTGAGCTGTCGGCCGGTGACGAATTGCTTTTGGTGGCCGCGGGATCCGGTCCGATCGCCGGATGCGTGAGCTACACCGTCCCCGCCGGTGGTGCGGGGTGAGCCAGGAGCTTACCGATCTGAGCGCGCTGCTGGATCACCAGATCCGGCAGCGCGCCGATCTCCCCGCCATCAGCTATCCGACGGTCGCCCGCCCCGAACGTGCCGGGCGCGCGGCGGATCTCGGATTCGCGGTGCTGACCTTCGCCGAACTCGGCGCGCGGGTCGAGGCGTATGCGGCGGCATTCGAACGGATCGGGATCACCAAGGGCGTCAAGACCATTGTCATGGTCAAGCCCGATCCCGATCTGTTCGCGGTGATCTTCGCGCTGTTCCGGGTCGGCGCCGTGCCCGTGGTGGTGGATCCGGGCATGGGTGTGCGCCGCATGCTGCACTGCTTCCGCAGCGTCGGCGCGGCGGCGTTCATCGGGATCCCGCTGGCACATCTGGTGCGGCTCGCGGCGCGGCGGACCTTCCGTTCGGTGCGGGTGCACGTGACCGCGGGACGTTCGTACTGGGGCGGGCATACGCTGCTCGCCATGCGGCAGACGCCCGGCGCGGTCGCACCCCAGGTCGCCCACGCACCCGACGATCTGCTGATGATCGCCTTCACCACCGGCAGCACCGGACCGGCGAAGGGCGTCGAATTCAGCAGAGCCGGATTCGCCGCCTCGCTGCGGGTGATCGAGCGATTGCATGGCCGCCCAACGGGTTTCGTCTCGCTGACCTCGGTACCGCTGTTCGGCATCTTCGATCTGCTGCAGGGGGCGCATGTGGTGCTCGGACCGGTGGATCCGGTGCGGGTGTCGAAGGCGGATCCGGCATTGCTCGCCGATGTGGTGCGGTCTTTCGATGCCACCGACGTCACGGCATCGCCCGCATTGCTCGGGCCACTTGGCGAATATCTGACGCGGACCGGCACCGCACTGCCGAGCCTGGTCCGGGTGATCTCCATGGGCGCACCCGCGAATCTGGACGCACTGGCCCACGTTCGGGCCGCGCTCGGCGAGACCGCACAGGTCTTCACCACCTACGGCGCGACCGAGGCGCTGCCGCTGACCACCCTCGAATGGTCCGAGCTCGACGAAACCCGCAAGCAGACCGCCGCGGGCGCTGGCACCTGTGTCGGACGCCCGATCGCGGAATCGGAGAGTGACACTCGGGTTCGCATCATCGCCATCTCCGACAACGAAATCCCGACCTGGCACGACGATCTGGTGCTGCCACCGGGCCGGATCGGCGAAATCGTCGCCACCGGTGCACAGGTCAGCACCGCATACCATCGCAACGCGACCGCCGATGCCCGCAACAAGATCGATGAGATCCGCCCGGACGGCACCGTGCGCCGCTGGCACCGCGTCGGGGACCTGGCCTGGCAGGACGAGTCCGGACGACTGTGGTTCTGCGGCCGCGCGGCCCAGCGGGTCCGCACGGCCGCCGGTGATCTGTTCACCGTCCAGTGCGAGCAGATCTTCAACACCCATCCGGATGTGCATCGCACCGCACTCGTCGGAGTCGGCGAGCCGGGCGCGCAGATCCCGGTGCTGTGCTTCGAATTGCGCTCCGGCGTCGCCACCTCGGAGATCCCGCGGGTGCAGCGGGAACTGTGGTCCATCGCGCGTGAACGCGAAGTAACCAGGTCCATCAAGGTATTCCGCGCCCATCCCGGATTCCCTGTCGATATCCGGCATAACGCCAAGATCGGGCGCGAGGAATTGGCCGAATGGGCCGGAAAGGGTATGCGGCCATGAAGGCATTGGTCACCGGGGCAACCGGATTCCTGGGCAGCCATATCGTCGACGGCGCGGTCGCCGCGGGCGATGAGGTGCGCGCGATCGTCCGGCCGTCGAGCGATCTCGGGTACCTGTCGACGGTGCCCGGACTCGAAACGGTGGCAGGCGATCTCGGCGACTACGAATCGCTGGTCACCGCCTGTAAGGACGTCGATGTGGTCTACCACAGCGCCGGACTGGTCGCCGAGGTCGGCAGCCGGGCCCAGTTCTGGGCGGCCAATGTCGAAGGCACCCGGCGGCTGATGCGGGCCGCGCGGGAGGCCGGTGTCGGCCGGTTCGTCTTCGTCAGCAGTCCCTCGGTCGCGACCTCCTATGACACCGACCGCTTCGGCATCGACGAGTCCGAGCCGTATGTGACCGATCCGAAGAGCCTGTACGTGGCGACCAAGGCCGCCGCCGAACAGCTCGTCCTGGCCAGCAACACCCCCGATTTCGTCACCTGCGCGCTGCGGCCGCGGATGATCTGGGGGCCGCGCTCATCGGGCTGGATGACGCTGCTGCTGCGCAAACTGAAGTCCGGCAAACTGCCCGACCTCTCCGGTGGCAAGAGCGTGATGGTGTCGATCACCTATTGCGAACACGCCGCCCGGGCCTGCCTGCAGGCGGCGCGCTCGGATCAGGTCGCGGGCAATGCCTACTTCCTCGCCGATCCCGAGGATGTCGACCTGTGGAAGTTCGTCAAGGACCTCGCCGTCGCTCTGGATCTGACGCCACCGACCCGGACCATCCCGAAACCGGTATTCGAGGCCGCCATAGCGGTTTTCGACACCATCTGGCGGGTGCCAGCGATCAAGGAACGCTACGCGCCGCCGCTGTCGAGCTGGACCACTGCGGCACTGACCGTATCCAACACCTACGACACCAGCGCCGCCACACGGGATTTCGGCTACGCGCCGACGGTATCGCTGGCCGACGGGCTGGCCGCCTACATCGACTGGGTCGAACAGGTCGGTGGCGTCGATGCCGTGATCGCCCGCGGATGACTTACGGCCGCCGCTCCGCCCCGGAGCGGAAGTCGATCCACGCCTAGGAGGCTCGCATGATGACCACCCGGCTGACCAGCCGCCCGACCCGCACCGTCGAGGTGCCGACCGCACCGGGCGCCCTCCCCCTCATCGGACATTCACACCGCCTGGCCCGCAGGCCCTACCGCTTCCTGCAGACACTCTCGGAGCTCGGCCCCGTGGTGCGGGTGAAGATTCCCGGTTATGACACCTACGTGGTCACCGAACCGGATCTGATCCGCGAGGCCTTCGTCGGTCTCTCCGATCAGGGTTCGATGATCGATCGGGCCGAGGCGCTGCTCGGCGCTGGCGTCACCGTGCTGTCCGGTCCACAGCACAAGCGGGAACGCCGAATGATCGCCCCGGCCTTCGCGCGCGGCCGCATCGCGCAGTACGCCACCGTGATGACCCGCCTCGGTGCCGAGCAGGCCGATGCCTGGCGCGATGGCCAAATGGTCGTCGTCAATACCGAGATGCACGACCTCGCGCTGCGCACCGTCGCCGGAGCGCTGTTCTCCGGGGACCTCGGCGCGGAGACCGGCGCCGAAATCCACGAGATGCTCACGCCGGTGATGACGTTGCTCGCCCGCCGGGTCACCCGCCCGGCCTGGATCGACCGGCTGCCGCTGCCGAGCAACCGTCGCTTCGAAGGTCTTGTCGCCGGGATGAAGTCGGCCACCAGCAAGATCATCGCGGCCTATCGAGCCGATCTCGCCGCCGATCCGACCCTCGACCACGGCGACCTGCTCGACACCCTGATCAAGGCCCGCGATGAGGACGGTGTCGCGCTCACCGACGCCCAGGTGCACGATGAGCTGATCAACTTCCTGGTCGGCGGCACCGAAGCCACCGGTATGACGCTGTCCTGGGTCTTCCACGAACTGGGCCGAAATCCCGAGCTGGAGGCCGCTTTCCATGCGGAGATCGACGCCGTGCTCGGCGGTCGCCCTGCCGAATTCGCCGATCTCGCCCAGCTCGAGCTGACCAAGCGGATCGTCATGGAGACGCTGCGCGTGTACTCGCCCTGGCTCACCGTGCGCGACGTGCCGGCGAACTATGAACTCGGCGGCCGGGCGCTGCCCAAGGGGGCCATGCTGCTGGTGTGTCCGGTTGCGGTGCACCGGGATCCGGCGGTGTTCCCGGATCCGGACCGGTTCGACCCGGACCGCTGGCTGCCCGCGGCCATGGAGTCCCGGCCAAAGGGCGCCTACCTGCCCTTTGGCATGGGCACCCGGCAATGTCCGGGAAATGTGTTCTCGCTCACCGAGGTTGCGCTACAGGTTGCTACGATTTGCGGGCGCTGGCGCCTGCGCCCGATGCCCGGTATCGCGGTGCAAGAGACGGTGATCGGCGCCCTGGTGCACCCGAAGCATCTGCCGATGCGGGTGGTGGCCAGGCAGGTGCAATCCGGGCACGTCGCGGATTCGTCAGGGAGCGAACGCGGCGCGGCTTAACGAGTGATGAGGGTGTGGCGGTGTTCGAACTGACCAAGCGGCGAAGCAAGTGGATACTCGGCGTCTTCGTCGTGCTCGCGCTGGCAATGGGGATGCTCAGCTCGACGTTGTTCGACAAGGTACAGGGTGGCGGCTACAGCGATCCCGGTGGCGAAGCCAGCCGGGCCACCGAGATTTTGCGCGATACGTTCGGTCAGGCGCCGCCGAACCTGGTGCTGCTGGTGCACAGCGGCACCTCGGTAGACGATCCGGACGCCGCCACCGCCGCGGTCAAATTGGCGCTGAAGCTCAAAGACGAACCGGGCGTCGCGGGTGTCATGTCCTACTGGATGGACAAATCACCCGCCCTGCGCAGCGACGACGGCAAATCCGGCCTGATCGTCGCCAGCATCCTCGGTGCGGAGGGCGAAGTCGACCAGAAGGTCGGCGGGCTCGCGGATCGCTACGGCGGCACCCACGGCCCGGTCGAGGTGCGGGTCGGCGGCTACGCGATGCTGTTGCACGAGACCGTGAAACAGAGCGAGAAGGACGCCGCCCTCGGCGAATCCATCGCCTTCCCGATCACGCTGGTGGCGCTGCTGTTCGTGTTCGGCGGTTTGGTGGCGGCCAGCCTGCCGCTGGTCGTTGCCGCGGTGACGGTGATGATCACCATGGGTGCGCTCTGGCTCATCACACTGGTCACCGATCTCGCCGCGACCGCGACCAATGTCGCCACGCTGCTCGGCCTCGGCCTGGCGATCGATTACAGCTTGCTGATCATCAGCCGCTATCGCGATGAACTGGCCGCCGGTGCGCCGACCGGACCGGCCGTGGCCGCGACCATGCGTTCGGCCGGACGCACCGTGGCCTTCTCTGCCATCACCGTCGCGGTGGCGCTGTCGGGTCTGCTTTTCTTCCCGCTGCTGGCGGTGCGTTCCATGGGTTACGCGGGTCTGGCGGTCGCTGTCATCGCCGCGACAGTCTCGCTGACGGTGCTGCCCGCGATTCTGCTGCTGCTCGGCAGCCGCATCGATCGCGGCCAGCTCGGCTGGTTCTTCCGTCCGCAGCGGCCCGCACCGGGCGAGGGCTTCTGGCACCGGCTCGCGGTCTTCGTCATGCGCAAGCCGATGCCCATCGGTCTGGCGGTCACGGCCTTCCTACTGCTGCTCGGTACCCCGTTCCTCGGGGTGAAGCTCGGCTTCCCGGATCAGCGGGCCCTGCCGGAGTCGATGAACAACCGGCAGATCACCGAGATCATCCAGCGCGATTTCACGGCGACAGAGACCAATGGGCTGTTCGTGGTGCTGCCCGACGGCAAATCTGGACTTGATGCCTACGCGCGCAAACTCTCCGAGGTCGACAATGTCCGCCGCGTCGACACCGCCACCGGTAGCTACGCGCACGGCGGTCAGCTCGTCGCGGGCACGGCGCAGCACGCGCATTTCGAGACCAAGGATGCCGCGTACCTCTCGGTGACACCGGATACCAGCGATCCGGGTCTGCTGGACCGGGTCGCGAAGGATCTGCGCGCGGTGCCGGCACCGTCGCAGCGTTTGGTCGGCGGTATCGCGGCTGCCAGCGCCGATTCACTCGACGCGGTGACCTCGGCGCTGCCGGTGGCCCTGGCCTACGTCGTGATCATCATGCTGATCGTGCTGTTCCTGCTGACCGGCAGTGTGGTGCTGCCGCTGGTGGCGATCGTGCTCAGCGCGCTCAGCCTCACCGCGACCTTCGGCGCGCTGGTCTGGATCTTCCAGGACGGTCACCTGTCGGGCCTGCTCGATTTCACCGTGACCGGCGATCTGCCGCCGACGGTGCCGGTCATGCTCTTCGGTGTCGCATTCGGTCTGGCCATGGACTACCAGGTGTTCCTGCTGTCACGGATCCTCGAAGAATACGAACGCACCGGCAAGAACGATTCCGCCGTCGCACACGGACTGGAGAAGATCGGCCGGATCGTCACCGCCGCCGCGGTCCTGATCTCCCTGGTGTTCCTGGGATTCCTGGCCTCCGACATCACCTTCATGAAGTCCTTCGGTATCGGTCTGCCGCTGGCGGTGCTGGTGGACGCAACCCTGGTGCGCGGCTTCCTACTGCCCGCGGTCATGAAATTGCTCGGCGACTGGAACTGGTGGGCACCGGGTCCGCTCGAAAAGCTGCACGAGCGTTTCGGATTCGACGAGGGACCGTCCGTGCCGGCGGTACTGCCCGACCCGGACGATCTGCGCCAGCCCACGCGGGTGTAGATCACGAGAACGCTGATGGCCGCGCGGTATTCGCCGCGCGGCCATCGGTCTCAGTGGAGAGTTGATATCGGATTGCCCTCGGTCGTATCAGGTTCCATCGGTCGATAGTGGATTGTCCTGATACGACTCAGATTCCACCGGTCGAGAGCAACCCACCGTCGACGCGGATCGTCTCTCCGGTGATCCATGCGGCCTCATCCGAGGCCAGGAATCCGATCAGCCGCGCAACATCCTCCGGCGTGCCGAGCCGCTTCATCGGATACACACTCGCCGCCTGCTCCTCGTCGGCCGAGTACAGCGCGTCGGCGAACTTGGTCTTCACAACACCCGGTGCAACCGCGTTCACCCGGATATTCGGACCCAACTGCCAGGCCAATTCATCGGTGAGCCGGATCAGCGCGGCCTTGGACGCACCGTACGCCGCGATCACACCGGTCGAGCGCAGGCCAGCGACGCTGGCCACATTGACCACCGCGCCGCCGTGCTCGCGCATCCAGGCCTTGTACGCCTCCTGCACGTAGCCGAGGGCGGCGACCACATTGACGTCGAAGATCTTGCGCACCGCCTCCAGATCGGCGTCCATCAGCGAGCCGTAGACCGGATTGATGCCGGTGTTGTTGATCAGGATGTCCAGCGAGCCGAATTCCGAGACCACCCGGCCCACCGCCGCGGCCCGGCTATCGGCATCACCCGAATTGCCCGCCAGCGCGCTGACCTCGCCCCGATGGCCGAGCGCCCGCAGTTCGGCGGCCGTCTCCTCGAGCGGCTCCGGCTTACGCGCGGTGATCACCACATTGGCCCCACGGCGCAACAGTTCCGCCGCGACGGCCTTACCGATGCCACGGCTGGCTCCGGTAACGAGTGCGCTCTTGCCCAACAGATCGGTCGTCATGTGATGGCACGCTACCGCTGTTGAAATCCGCCGAGCGGACCCGGTCGGGGTTGCGCGATATCGACCCGGCGCGACTGTTCCCACAGGCGGGGACCCGATGGTCGGGGCAAGGCGCCTAGCTGCGATTAAGCTGCCGGAGAGGTATCGACGGAAGGTGAGATATGGCTGTCGACACATCGCTGCCGTCGCGCCCGGATGCACCTATCCTCAATGCCTGCGCCAGTCACATAGAGGCGGCGTTGACGAAGTTGGTAAAGCCGGTGGGCGACGGTTCGGCGAAGTCGATTACGGTCGATGGTCTGAGTGGCCTCGGAGAGTCGCAGCTGAAGGAAGGCGATCTCGTCGCGAAATACCATGCCAAACAGAGCGACGACACGAAATATAAAGACGATCTGAACTCGCTGGACAGCAATATCGCCCAGATCGCGGCGAAATCGGCCGATGTGTCCAACACCGTGACCAAGGAGGTCACGAAACTGGTGGGCGACATCAAGGACATTATGGCTGGTGTGCCGAATCTGACCGATGTGGCACTGCCGCGCAGCATCGAGTTGCAGATTGCCGCCATCGACAAGATCAGTGAGAAGTTCGGTAAAACGGCGCAGGCAGTCTCGGACGCATACAACGCATTGGACGACCACGCCGGAGAGGTCACCGACCCGGAGTCGGACCACAGCGGTAGTGCCCCGAATTCGATCGGGAGCGGCAACAGCTTTCCGACTTACACCGGCAGCGGTGGCAACCGCCGCAGCGGTACCGGACCAGCAGGTCTCGGCAATTACGCCACTGCCGAACCCATCAGCGGCGGTCAGCAGGCAACGGCCAGCGAGATCTATCAGTACCTGCGCAAGAAGGGCTTCACACCGGAGCAAGCGGCGGGCATCTTGGGCAATATGCAGGTCGAATCGGATTTCGATACCGGTGCCTACAACCCCAACGAAGGCGCCATCGGTCTGTGCCAGTGGGAAGGCGGGCGACGACACGCTCTCGAGGCTTTCGCCGCCAGTGACCCCCAGCACCGGTCTGTCACCGACTGGAGTCTCCAAGTCGATTTCATGATCCACGAACTGAAGGGCAGCGAGTCGGGCGCGTACGGCCATCTCACGTCGGCGACCTCGGCCGGTGCCGCCGCGGCGGCGTTCGATCAGTACTACGAACGCAGCTCCGGTGAGGCACGCGGCAAGCGCGTCGCGAATGCCAACAGCATCGCGTCGAGCATGGCCGCTATGGCGGTATAGCACCGAGCCGCGGAGTTAGTGCGGTCACACCTGGATCGCGGGTGTCAGTAGCACCTCTGGAGCCGGGTAAAATCAGTGGTTCTTGTGCGTGTACACGTCGCACAATCGAGCAACTGACCGCACCACGTACCCCGTAGGAGAAGTCTGTGATCACCGCGACGGACCTGGAGGTCCGGGCCGGAGTCCGCACCCTGCTGTCGGCCCCCGGGCCCGCGCTGCGGGTGCAGGCCGGCGACCGGATCGGACTGGTCGGACGCAATGGCGCGGGCAAGACCACCACGCTGCGCATTCTGGCGGGGGAGGGTGAGCCTTACGCCGGAAAGATTTTGCGCTCCAGCGACATCGGCTATCTCCCGCAGGATCCGCGCGAGGGCGATCTGAACGTGCTCGCCCGCGATCGCGTGCTCTCCGCCCGCGGCCTGGACACCCTGCTGCGTGATATGGAGAAGCAGCAGGCGCTGATGGCCGAGGTGGTCGATGATGCCGAACGCGAGAAGGCGGTGCGCAAATACGGTCGGCTGGAGGAGCGCTTCTCCGCGCTCGGCGGCTATGTGGCCGAGAGCGAAGCGGCCCGCATCTGCAATAGCCTCGGTCTGCCCGATCGGGTACTAGGCCAGGCGCTGCGGACGCTGTCCGGTGGTCAGCGTCGCCGAATCGAGTTGGCGCGCATCCTGTTTGCCGCCTCCGATGGCAGCGGGGGGCGCTCGGACACCATCCTGCTGCTCGACGAGCCGACCAACCACCTCGACGCCGATTCCATCACCTGGCTGCGCGGCTTCCTGCAGAACCACGATGGCGGTCTGATCGTGATCAGCCACGATGTCGAACTGCTCGGCGATGTGGTGAACAAGGTCTGGTTCCTGGACGCCGTGCGCGGGGAGGCCGACGTCTACAACATGGGTTGGCAGAAGTATCTGGACGCGCGCGCCACCGATGAACAGCGCCGCCGCCGGGAACGCGCCAATGCCGAGAAGAAGGCCAGCGCCCTGCGCGCGCAGGCGGCCAAGCTCGGCGCCAAGGCCACCAAGGCCACGGCGGCACAGAACATGGCCAAGCGCGCGGACCGCTTGATGGCCGAACTCGATGACGTCCGGGTGGCCGACAAGGTCGCGCGGATCAAATTCCCCGAACCCGCCGCCTGCGGCAAGACGCCGCTGATGGCGGAGAACCTGACCAAGGTCTACGGCTCGCTGGAGATCTTCACCGGCGTCGATCTGGCCATCGACCGCGGCAGCCGGGTTGTGGTGCTCGGCCTCAACGGTGCGGGCAAGACCACGCTGCTGCGCCTGCTCGCCGGGGTGGAGACGCCGACGGCGGGCGGTCTCGTCCCAGGTCACGGGCTCAAAGTCGGCTACTTCGCGCAGGAGCACGACACCCTCGACGACCAGGCCACGGTGTGGGAGAACATCCGTCACGCGGCACCGGACGCCGGTGAACAGGAGCTGCGCGGGCTGCTCGGCGCGTTCATGTTCTCCGGACCCCAGCTGGAACAGCCCGCTGGCACCCTCTCCGGCGGTGAGAAGACCCGGCTCGCGCTGGCCGGACTGGTCTCCTCGGCCGCCAATGTGCTGCTGCTCGACGAGCCGACCAATAACCTCGACCCGATCTCGCGCGAGCAGGTGCTCGACGCGCTGCGCACCTATGCCGGTGCCGTCGTGCTGGTCACCCACGATCCGGGCGCGGCCGAGGCGCTGTCCCCGGAACGGGTGATCTTGCTGCCGGACGGCCAGGAAGACCACTGGTCGGCGGAGTATTTGGAGCTGATTCAGCTGGCCTGATCGGGGCTGTCTCGACGGAGTTTCGTTGTGGGCGGTAGGTTTTCACTCCCTCAATTCGGGTGATCGGTGATATTCATCACAAAGACCCGTTGATCACAGCTTGCTGAGTGTTTAGCCTGGAAGGACGCGGCTCGGCGACTCGGAGGAAGCCATGAGCGACAGGCCCACACAAGTCAAGGCCACACTGGGTAAGGGCACACGCGTCACGGGGAAATCACGAGACCGTTTGCAAACCCAGCTGAAGAAGCAGTACGAGGCGGGTGCCAGCATTCGATCGCTGGCCCGGTCCACCGGCCGCTCCTACGGTTTCATCCACAACGTGCTGGTGGAGTCGCATGTGCAGCTCCGCAGCCGCGGCGGTGCCAACCGCCGCAAGGGCCAGTAGCGTTAGGGATCTGAATCCCGGTTTCGGCGAATGGATTTCGCCGACACCGAGGTCAGTCGAGCGCGCTAGTAGCCCGGCACCGCGCCGTCGCCGTTGACCAGCAGGTTGGCGAGGCTGCGGAATATCGGCAGGCCCGTCTTGATCTCCAGATACGCGAACTGGCCCTGTGGGTTGACCTCGAGAAAGTAGTACTCGCCGTCGAGGCCGAGGCGCAGATCGAGCACGCCGAAGCTCAGGCCGAGTGCTCCCATGAGTGTGGCCAGCGACTTGCTGACCGACGCGGGCAGATGTTCGGGAGCGAAGTCGACGGTGGTATCCAGCCGCGAGTCGACCCGACCGACGCCGGACTGCGAGTCGATCCGGACCGCCCATTCGACGCCGTCCATCCACACCACCCGCACATCGCAGGTGGCCTCGACGTAGTCCTGGAAGGTGGTCGGCGCGGAGCGGATGCCCGCGAGTCGGCCGAAATCGGCCTTGGTGATAATTCTGGTCTCGGCGAATTCGGCGCGCCCGGTGCCGGTGCGCTTGTAAACGACCGGGCCGGAACGTGATTCGACGAAGCTGCGCGCCTCGTCCGGATCATTGGTGATCAGCGTCTCCGGAACCGCGAATCCGGCCCGCTGTGCGGTCTCCAACTGCACGATCTTGCGGCTCGCGGTCCGATCGGCGCCGGGATCGTTGACCCAGTATGCGGGTATCGACCACAGCAATCCCTGGATGAAGCCATCGCATTCGGCCTGACGGTAGGCGTCATCCGAGGCGCGCACACCGGCGGGCACCTGTGCCGGATGCGCTCTTCGCCACCAGACCGACCGGACGTCATCGAGGCCGATCACATGCGATAGCGAACGCGCGGTGCCGTGCCGATCGAGCCGGAAACTTCCGGATTCGCGCGGGAAGTCGCGCAGGTCGAGCTGAATCGGGCTGAGCCCGTGGTGTTCTCGCAACGTCGCCGCCATCGCGGTGCCGTGCAGATCATCGGATTCGGAGACGATGAGGACCGAACCCGTCCGGCGCGCCGCCATGCGCAGTCCTGCTCAGTCGAGACTGTCGCAGTTGATGCCGTCGTCGCTGGTCGCGAGCGATTTGGTTTGGCAGTAGGTGAAGGTTGCCCCGCTGGTGCCCGGGTAGTCGGCGAGCTGGAGGCGGTCGGCCCAGGATGCGGTGAGTTGTTGCAGCGCTTCATCTCCCAGCGCCGCGGAGGGTTCCGCGGCCAAAGTCATCGGCCGGTCGACGAGGTCGATGCGCAGGCGCCGGGTGAAATCGGCGGTGGCGCCGGGACGGATATCCATCAGCACCGGGCGGCCATCGCGCTCGGTGGCCGCGCCATCGGTCCAGTCCACTACCCGAAGTACGTCGTCCCGGCGGAAGGTCCATGTTCCTTCGGTCACTCTGACGGTGAAATCTCGTTCCGACTCGGCCACCAACAGTCCCTGCAACGCGGGGACGCGGTCACCCGTCGGTGCGGTACCGGGGAGGTGGATTGCGTCGGTCATAGTGAACTCTCCGATCTGCTCGCGATTTGCCAGGACTCCCGAGCGGGAACTGGATCATAACGCGCGAGGTGTCCCGCACGGTCCGGATCGAGAGATTTCACCGCCGCTGGCAAACCGGATTCAGGCTCGGGATGCGCTAGCGCCGAAAGATTTTCGGTAAGATGGCAAACCGGTTCCCGCAATCACCGAGCTACTTCCGGACGGTTATCGTTCGGTCGGTATTGCCCGGGATTGGCGGCTGTGCATCCGCGGGTGCGGATGCGGCCGTTGCGTCGTCCCACTCGAATTCGCGCTCGATCGCGACCGTATCGCCGCTGCAGGTGATCAGCCGCGGCGATTTGCATTGCGCTCGGCCCACCACTGCGGCGAGTCCACGAACCAGTTGTCGAACTCCTCCTGGGAGGCCGCCAGTTCCTCGAAGGTGGCCTCGCCCTTGACGAGACGGTCGAGCAGGCGGAAGTAGCCGAAGCGTTCGACGGCGGGCATGAGGGCGATCAGGATTCGGGCCGAGCTGTCCGGGGTGGCGCCGAAGGCGTGCGGCATGAGTTTGGGCACCACGATCGATCCGCCCGCGGCGACGGTAACGATCTCGTCTCCGGCCAGGACCTGCAGTTCGCCGTCGGCGACGTAGAACAGTTCGTCCGACTTGGTGTGGTAGTGCGGCGCTGCGCCGTCGGCGCCCTGATCCATGTTGACCTCCAGGTGGCTGACCGCGCCGCCCGCCTCGTTCGAGTCGATGAGCAGGCGCATGGTGACCGAAGGGGTCACCAGGGTCTCGGCATCCTGCGGCTGGCGGATGGCGAACTTGCGGTCGGTGGTGGCGTTCATGACGTTCTCCAGTTGATTCGCTTGTTGATAATTCGCTACCGAACTATATCCCATCGAATAGAATCTTGTCCATGGGTGAGATGCAGTCGGATCCGGTGGACGCGATCGTCGGGCAGTGGCGTCGGGAACGGCCGGACCTCGAACTGGAGGCGATGGCCGTGATCGGACGGCTCGGCAGACTGTTCGTAATCGCGCAGCGGGATATCGAGGCGGTCTTCGCCGCGCACGGACTGCAGCGTGGGGAGTTCGATGTGCTTGCCGCGCTGCGTCGTTCGGGGGAGCCGTTCGAGTTGAATCCGTCAGTGCTCGCCGACACGCTGATGATGTCGCGTGCCGGAATGACCGGGCGGCTCGATCGCCTGGAGTCGGCGGGGTTGGTCCGGCGGATCGCCGATGCGGCGGATCGCCGTGCCGTCCGGGTTGCTTTGACCGATGCTGGTCGCGCGCTGATCGACAAGGTGGTCACCGCGCATACCGAGAATGAAACCCGCATCTTGTCGGTGCTTTCGGCGCGGGACCGCAAGGATCTGGACCGCATCGTCCGGGTACTGCTCGGCAGTCTCGAACACGACGCGAAATGAAGTAGCCCGATACTCGGGTGCCAGCGAGGTTATCGGTTCAACCTGGAGTTATCGCATCGAAGCGCGGTACACAAGGAGGCTACCGATGATCGACATCATTACCCTCCGCGGCACGGGCGAGCCGCGGAACAGCAATGGAACACCGGCCGGGATGCTGCACGATGTCACCAAGCTGCTCGATACCGCTCGCTTTACCGCGTTCGAACCGGACTGGCCCGCCTCGGTCGGACCGAGCCCGGATGTGTGGGGTCCATCGCTGGACACCTCCATCCGCCTCGGTGTCGCCGCCGGTGTCAAGGCGATTCAGGACTCGCCGAATGTCTGTGGGCTGCTGAGCTATTCGCTCGGTGGCATCTGTGCCAGCAAGATTCTGGAAGGGGTGCGGTCGGGGAAATATAAGAACACCGACGGCTCGCCGCTCGAGATCGCGTTCGCGGTCAATATCGCCAACCCGCTGCGCAAGCGCGGTCAGTCGGTCGGCAATCTCTGCCCGGCATCGACCTATGGGCTGCACGGTGAACGCGGTGCCTGGCCTGCGCTCGATGTCAAGGAGTACGCGAATCCGGGTGACATCATCACCTCTTCACCCGGCGACTCCCCATTGCGCGTGATCGATGTCGGCATTTCGCCGTTTTCCTTCGTGGAAGGCGCCCGCATCGGCAATGTGACTCCGCTGATCTTCGCCGAACTGCTCCGCTTCCTGATGAGTAATCCGATCGCCGATCTCAACCGGTACGCCGCCGCGGTCGATGGTGTCATCGGCTATCTGACGCCGTGGCCGGACGGTCAGCACGTGCTCTACTCCGGGCACAACATGCCCGGCACCAATGTGCTGTGGACGACCCATGCCGCCAACTATCTCAATGCCACCTACTGAACGCCGTGTGCCGGGTGGTTTTCGTACCGGAAGTCGGCAATTGCCCGAGTACGGTGCGGATTCCGGTGATCATCAGCGCTCTTGCGCGGAGTTGCGTGCATCACACTCCCTAAATTGCTGCAAGGATGCTGTGCGGCGGGTGGTCGCGTCGTAGAGTCTGAATTCGCTGACGCGCCATTGGGTTTCGATGGAGGGGTCACGGAGGCGTCCGTGACTTCCAGATGGCGCGGCGGTGCCAGGCCGTACCCCTCGGCCAGTACCCGCGCCATCTGCCAGCGAGGGCGCGGTCTCGGATAGTGGCGCCGCCGGGGAGGGATCCACCAATATCCCGACTCTCCCCGGCGGCACTGCACTTGCTTCGATACCGCTCAATCACCCTGTGCCGCAGCGGAGATCGGCTGCCACTTGCGCCAGAGTTCCAGGCGGGATTCGTAGTCCGCGGTCGCGATCGCCAGGGGGACTTCGCCGAGGAAGATCCGCAGCGGCGGCTCCGGTGCGTCGACGACGGCCAGGATGGCGCCGCTGGTGGCGGCCGGATCGCCCCGGCGCACCGCGGAACGCTGCGCGGCCCTGGCTGCCCTGGCCGGATCGTAGGCCGGAATCGGGGTGGCGTGGTGCGCGGACGGACCGGCCCAGTCGGTATCGAAACCACCTGGCTCGATCAGGGTCACGTGGATGCCGAACGGTGCGACTTCCTGCGCGAGGGACTGGGAGAACCCTTCCAGCGCCCACTTCGACGCGTGGTACGCCCCGAGATTCTGGAAGGCCGAGATGCCGCCGATGCTGGAGACCTGGATGATGTGGCCGCTGCCCTGGGCTCGCAGAATCGGCAGTGCCGCCTGGGTGACCCACAGTGCGCCGAAGACATTGGTCTCCAACTGCGCTCGGAGTTCGTCCTCGCTGAGTTCCTCGATCATGCCGAACTGGCCGTAGCCCGCGTTGTTGATCACGATATCGAGCCGTCCGAACCGTTCGGCGGCCTGCTGGACGGCGGCGAAGTCGTCGGCGCGATCGGTGACATCCAACCGCAGGGGCAGGAAGGTATCCGGATATTTGGCGACCAGATCGTCCAGTGTGGTCAGGTCGCGGGCTGTCCCGGCTACCCGGTCGCCGCGCTCGAGTGCGGCGAGCGCCCATTCCCGGCCGAATCCTCGTGAGACTCCGGTGATGAACCAAACTTTGCTCATACGATCACACGGTAGTCACCTGGAGTGCACTCCAAGCAAGTGGTCAACGTGGACGCAGGGTGACCGGCAGTGCCGACGGCGAAAGGACGAAGTCCCGATTCGATGCGCGCACCACATAGTGCGGGTCGGGGATCGGCCGCCAGCGGGCCAGCAGGGCCGCGGCGGCCAGGCCGATTTCGATCGTGGCGAAATGGTCGCCCAGGCAGCGGCGACGGCCGACGCCGAAGGACAGGTTGGCCTTCTTATCGATATCGGCGGCGCGCTCGGGCGACCAGCGGTCCGGGTCGAAGGATTCCGGATCGGTGAAGTACCGCTTGTCGTGCTGAACCAGATAGGGGCTGAACATGATTGCCGTACCGTCCGGAATGGTCAGTCCGCCGATGGTGACATCGCCGTCGGCGGTGCCCGCGCTGATCCACGGGCCCCAGAAGCGAAGTGTCTCCGCCACAACCTGTTTCAGATAGGGAAGTGCGCCGAGATGTTCGGGCCGGACCGGGCCCGATCCGACCACAGCGTCGAGTTCGGCGTACAGCCGCTCGGCGATATGTGGGCGGCGCATGACCTCGTGCCAGAGCCAGCCCGTCAGCGATGCCATCGAGCCGACGCCTCCGGCCAGCATGAGAATCGCCTCGTCGATAATGTGCTCATCGGACAGTTTCGCACCGGTCTCGCTGTCGGTATGTCGGATCAGCGCTGACACCACATCGTTGAAATCCTCATCGCGGCGGCGGTATTCGGCGATAACGTCGCCGATGGCGGCGCGCAGGTGATGTGCCTTCCTGCGCCAGCGCCAGTTCGCGATGAGCCGCAGGCGGCGCACCTGCGGCGGTAGCGCGGTGCGCAGGATGACCTGACTGAGCAGCCACGGCACACTGTCCCGGATCTCCCGGCGTGCGTCATCGCTGAAATCGGCCGTGAACAGTGTCGAAGAGACAGTGTCGAGGATCAGGCCATGGGCCTCGTCCATCAGATTCACGTGCCCATCCGAAGGTAGTCCCGCTGACCAGGTTTCGGCGATATCGGCCGCCGACCCCGTGTATTCGGCGAGGCGGCTCTGCCGCAGCGCGGGCGCGATCATCCGGCGCCGCAGTTTGTGTTCGTCGCCGCGCAGGACGTTCACCGATCCACCCGCGACGTCCTTGATCGCCTCACGCAGGTCATCGCGATTGAGTTCGGCATCGCCGAGTCCGACCTCGCGCACGAGATCCGGTGTGGTGAGCAGATATCCGGTCTTCTGGCCGAAGTGGATACGCACGATCGGCCCGAGGTCGGCCAATGAGGTGACGAATCCGGGCGCGTCGCGCAGCGCCCGCAGGCTGTGTCCCACCAGTGGTAGCGCGCCGGGCGCAGTCGGGACCTC
Organism: Nocardia sp. NPDC004604; assembly: GCF_040609795.1. Lineage (NCBI taxonomy): Bacteria > Bacillati > Actinomycetota > Actinomycetes > Mycobacteriales > Nocardiaceae > Nocardia > Nocardia sp. NPDC004604. Next base: position 6,849 of record NZ_JBEXLC010000072.1, on the reverse strand, counting down.
TGAAAGAGATTGTGGCATGACCAATTCTGGACTCCGCGCGGACTCTTCGCGGGCCCGGCGATAGATTTCGAGCACCGTCCCGGTCTGCTGTGATTGCCGCACCGAGTCGCTGTGTGCGGCAAGGACCTCGCGCATGTGGTCGAATGCGGTGCGATCAGCGTTGAGTTTCGCGATGATATCGGCCATCGCGGCAGCCGACGGATCGGCGGTACACACGCCACCACCGGTCGGCACCGATTCGCCCAGATCGGGATCGCAGTAGATGATCGGCAGGCCCACCGCTACCGCCTCCAAGAGGACCATGCCCTGGGTGTCGAAACCGTGTGAGGGAAACAGCAGTGCGTCGCCGCTGGACATGGCCGCGAGGCATTCGGCCTGAGTGACCCTGCCGTGCACACGGATTCGGTCCTCCAGGCGGTGTTCGGCAATAGCGACCTCGGCCGCGGCGCGCAGGTCACCGTCACCGTAGATATCGAGGGTGCAGTCATCGACGAGCCGCACGGCGTCGATCGATTCGAGCAGCCGCTTCTCGGCGGACAACCGCCCGCACCAGATGAGCCGCAACGGAGCGTCCGGCGCGCGATCGGAAACCTTTGCGCCGCTGGCGCTTTTGATCAGATCATCGTCCACACCGTTGGATACCACCCGAATCGGACGGGTCAGACCGTGCGCGAGCAATAGATCGGCGAAGTGCTGCGTCGGCGCGATCACCCGATCGGCCGCCTGCGCTTGCCCGACGATGGTCCACCAGGCATGGCGGGCTGCTCGGCTTTCGGCGCGGTGCGGCATGTGCTGGCGATGCGGTACGAACCGGCCGTGCAGTGCGCGCAGCGCCAGGGCCGCCGGATACGGTGCGGGCGAGGTGTTCTCGATGAAGGCGTCGTCGCGACTCTGGGCGGTGTGGATCAGCGGAATCCGGTGTCGCCGCGCCGCCTTCATGCCCGCGATGGCGACACCGTAGGTGGTGTGGGTGTGCACCAGGTCGATCGGGCCGCGCGCGGCGAAGGCGGCGTCGATCAGTGCGGCATTGTGCTTGCTCGGCAGCACAACCGGGAAACCGTTGACCTCGAGACCGCCCACGGCGCGCAGCTCGACCACATCAGGGTCCGCGTGCGCCCCCGACAGCGGCGCGACGAAGAGGGTGACGCGGTGCCCCGCGCGTTCGAGTCCGCGGCACAGTGAGTCGACCGCGGTCTGGATCCCGCCCAGCGTGGTCGGGTGGTAGTCCATGAACATCGCGATGTGCACAATGGCACTGTACTGATACATGCCCCACGTCGAGAGCCCATAGTTCTGTGGACTATCCGCTCGGAGTCGGGTCAGGTGCCCAATACCCGAAAGAGCCGCCTTGAAAATAGCGATTCCGCTCACCGGAACTCGTGGAGATGTCCAGCCGGTCGTAGCGCTGGGACTGGAGTTGCGCCGCCGCGGCCACGACGTGTTGCTCGGGGCGCCGCCGAACCTTGTCGAATTCGCCACGGCCACCGGCCTCGCCGCCGTCGCCTGCGGACCCGATGTGCAGCAGCTCTACAGTTCGGATGCCGGACAGCGGGCACTCGCGGCCGGAAATACGCTGCGGCTGATGCAATTGGTGGCCCGTCAGATGGCCGATTACGCCCAGCAGATGAATCGCGAGGTCATCGATGTCTGCGCGGGGGCCGACCTGATCGTGGCCAGTACCGTCACCGAGGATCGGGCCAGTTCGGTTGCCGAGGCGATGGGCGTTCCGCTGGTCAGCCTGCATTACTTCCCGTGCCGCAGCAATGGCGCATATCCGTTTCCCGGTGCGCTGCCGACGCACTGGAATCCGCCCGCCGCCGTGAATCGGGCGACCTGGACGATCGCGGAGAATCTGCGCCGCGTGGTGTTCATGCGCTACCTCAATGATCTGCGGGCAACGCTCGGGCTGCCGAAATCGCGGGCGAGTACGGCCGCCGTGCTGGCCCGCGCGCACGTCCCCGAGGTACAGATCTACGATCCGGCGCTGGTTCCGGGACTGCCGCAGGAGTGGGATGAGCGCAGGCCGTTCACCGGATTTCTGACCCTCGATCACGCCGCCCGCGAGGCCGTCGGCGAATTAGCTGGCGACCATGCGGGGATCCTGTCCTGGATCGAGTCAGGCGAGGCGCCGGTATTCTTCGGTTTCGGCAGTATGCCGATCCGGGATACCGCGGCGGTGCTGGCAATGGTGTCCGAGGTGTCGGCTCGGCTGGGGGTGCGCGCCCTGGTGAGCGCGGGGTGGAGTGATCTGGATATCGCCGATGCGCAGGCGGGCCCGAACGTCAAGGTCGTCGGTCCGTTCGCACACGACCTGGTCTTTCCGCACTGTGTCGCCGCGGTGCATCACGGTGGTATCGGGACGCTGTTCGAGAGCCTGCGCGCCGGATTGCCGACGCTCGTCTGCTCGGTATCGTTCGAGCAGCCGATGTGGGGTGGGCAGGTCGAGCGCCTCGGTGTCGGTGCGCATCTGCCGTTCACCCGGCTCACCGAGGCGCGGCTCGAGCAGGGGGTCGCGTCACTGTTGACGCCCGAACGTTGCACCCGCGCAGCGGAATTCGCCAAGACGCTGGGTACCGAGGATGCCGCCGCGCGCACCGCGGACATCGTAGAGGCCGCCGCCCGGTGACGATCGACGTCTTCGCCGACACCCTCGTCATGTTCCGGCGCTGCGTCCGGCATACGCTGCGCAGCCGCGACACCCTGATCATTTCGCTGCTCATGCCGATTCTGGTGATGCTGCTGTTCACCTATGTCTTCGGCGGGGCCATCGATGTCGGCGGCCCCTACCTGGACTACGTCGTGCCCGGAATCATGTTGCTGTGCACGGGTTTCGGTTCATCGATCACCGCCACCGCCGTGTCGACCGATATGACAAGGGGCAGTATCGACCGGTTCCGCACCTTGCCGATGTTCCGGCAGGCCGTCCTGGCCGGGCATGTCGCAGAGGGGGTGCTGCGCAATCTCGCGGCCATTATGATCGCGGTTTCGGTGGCGCTCGCGCTCGGCTACCGTCCCCAGGCGGGTCTACTCGGCTGGCTGGCGGCCCTCGCGATGATCACCCTGTTCGTGACGGCCATCTCGTGGATCGCGGTTGCCCTGGGGCTGATCGCCAAGAACCCGGAAGCCGCGGGCGGCCTCACCTACGCCATCATGTTCATCCCGTACATCAGCAGCGCCTTCGTCCAAACCACCACCATGCCGCACTGGCTGCGCGGCTTCGCCGACTACCAGCCCGCCACCCCCATCATCGAAACGGTGCGCGGCCTCCTCAACTCCACCGGCACCGGACACCACGCCCCGCTGGCCATCCTCTGGTGCGTCGTCCTCGGTCTCCTCGGATTCGCCGGCGCCAGTGTCGTCTTCAGCCGCCTGTCCCACCACTGACCTCAGGCGGCCGGGTTGCCCGCGCGCAAAGAACGCCGCGGCGCCCGAATCGGGTGTCGCGGCGTGCTCGGTGCTATATGGCGAGCGAACGGGTTGTTCGTCATTCGATGCGGCGGGCGGGATATCCGGCGTCGAAGCCGCGTCGCATCCTGTTGTAGGACTCAGCGCATGTCGCGTTGACCGGCGGCTAGTTCGGTTATGACCTTGTCGGCGCCGAGTAGGCCCTGGACACGGTTCGCGAGATTGGGGGCGATCAGAGCGAAGCTTGCGCCCAGGCGGACGGGCAGCGGGGCTACGTCTGTTTCGGCGATATTCCGTTCGATGGCTCGGACCACGGCGTTGGCGACGTCTTCCGGGCTTCGGGTGCCGACGCCCGGTGGTAATGCCGCGCCGGATTTGGCGAACATACCCGCGTCCCTGACGAATCCGGGGTAGATCGACGAGACGCCGACGCCGCGCTCTTGCATATCAGCGCGCAATGCCAGGGCGAAGCCGCGGAGTCCGAATTTTGTCGCGTTGTACATCGCCGCCTTACCGGATGCGGCCTTGCCGGACAGGGAGTTGATGAACACCAGGTGGCCCTTGCCGCGCTCGGCCATTCGCGCACCGGCGAGGCGGGCCAGCACGATCGGGGCGCGCAGATTGACCTCCAGTGCGCGATCGATCTCCGGCAGCGAAAAGTCGAGCAGATCGCCCGACCCGGGCAGCGCGGCATTGGCGATGACGACATCGAGGTCACCGGCCTCTTCGACCAGCTTCTCGGCACCGCCGGGCACGGCGAGGTCCGCGACGACCGCTCGTGCGCCGAACCGGGTCGCGACCTTGTCGAGTTCCTCGGCTCGGCGTCCGGACAGCACCACACTCGCGCCTCGCGCGGCCACCGCGGCGGCGATCGCGACCCCGATTCCGCCGGTCGCGCCGGTGATCAGTACGCGTGCTCCGTTCAGGTCCATGCCGACGATTATTGTCGAGATTCCGCATTTCGCGAGACATTCGCAGTCCCCGGTGTCGTCGTGCGCGGCGGCTGCCGTCAGTCCTGGAATCGGTCGCACTTGCCCGTGCTGATCCGGTGCGCATCGATACCAGGTGCCAGCGACGAGGACAGGTTCGGCTCGATGAGCGCCGAAACCGGCCGAATTATCGGCTACCGTCGGGTAGGCAGACCTTCGGTGTCGGTCCGATGCTCGAAAGGCTCTGCCTGCCAACGCATCATGCGTATCGATCGGCGGGCTGTGTCGTAGCATCGGTCCGGGTATCAGGGAGGAGTCGTGGTGCGGGAGATCAGTCGGGCCGAGTTTCTCGCGGTGCTGACCGGCGCAGCTGCCGGAGCTATTGCGAGTGGTGTGGTCGGCGGTGCGCCCGCCGGTGCGGATCCGGTTGCGGCCGAGCCGATTTCGGTGTTGTCCGGTGCCACGCTGACCGACGGGACCGGCGCGGCGCCGCGCCCGGATACGACCATTGTGCTCGCGGGGGACCGGATCGTGGCTGTGGGCGGGTTCGCGGACCTGCCGTTGCCGCCGCAGGTGCGGGTGGTGGATCTGACGGGCAAGTTCGTGATTCCGGGGCTGTGGGATATGCATACCCACGTGCCGTCGGCGGAGCAGTTCTTTCCGCCGCTGCATGTGGTCAACGGCGTCACCGGGGTTCGCGAGATGTGGGGTGACCCGCAAACCCACGACCTGCGCAAGCGCATCGAACTGGGACAGGCGTTCGGTCCGCGGATCGTGATCGCGAGCAATATCATCGACGGCCCGCCCGGTATCTGGCCGGGCTCCGAGGTGGTGTCCACCGGTACCGAGGCCAGAGCCGCGGTACGGCGAGCCGCGCAGGGCGGCGCGGACTTCATCAAGGTCTACTCGCTGCTGTCACGTGCAGCCCTCACGGCCATCGCGGATGAGGCGAACAAGATCGGGCTGCGCTTTGCCGGACATGTGCCCAACCTGATCCCGGTCCAGGAGGCGGTCGACCTCGGTCAGTACACGATCGAGCATATGTACGGGATGCTGCTGTCCACGTCGTCGCGCGCGGACGAACTGTACGCGGAGATCGAAGCTGATCCGGATGGGTGGCGGGCGAACCGGATTCGACTCGAACAGGCCGCCGCGGAAACGCACAGCCCCGAACGAGCGGCGGCCCTGATCGACCAGATGATCCGGCACAATTGCTGGCAGTCACCGACTTTGGTGGTCCAGCAGCGTCTGATGACCGGTCGACCGCCGGGCGATCCCAATGACGAGCGACTGCGCTATCTGCCCGCCTACTTCCAGCAGATGTGGCAGGGCCAGGCCGCAGCACTGCCGGCCGAGCAGAGTGCGGTGTTGCAGCGGAACTATGCGGCCCGCCTGCGTCTGCTCGCGACAATGTACGAGGCCGGTGTCGGCATCGTGGCGGGCACCGATGCGGGCAACCCGTTCGTCTTTCCCGGTTTCGCGCTGCACGAGGAGCTGGAACTGCTGGTGCAGGCCGGTCTTTCGCCGATGCGAACATTGCAGGCGGCGACCCGCGACGCCGCGCGATGCCTGGGCATGGCACACCTCACCGGCACCGTCGAGCCCGGAAAATTCGCGGATCTGGTTGTGCTGGACGGTGATCCGCTCGTCTCGATCGGCAATACCCGGCGCATCCATGCCGTGGTGTGCCGGGGACAGTACCTGGCGCCCGAAGACCGAGACCGCATCCTGCGCGAGGTCGAAACGGCCGCGGAACAGGTGAATTCCGCGCCGCCGCCGGACGGTCCGCGCGGAGGATGCTGCGGCTGACTCAGTCCTTGCGGCGCACCGAGGCTTCGACCAGATCCAGTACCGCGGAAAGGTTTTCGTTGGTGTGCCCGGACGCGATGCGGGCGATGAGCCCGTCGAGTACCAGGTCCAGATAGCCGAGTAGGACGTCGGTGGGTACATCGTCGCGTAGGGCGCCAGCGGCCTTGCGCCGTTCGAGCCGGGCGAGGGTCGCGGCGGTCAGCTCGGCCGAGCGCTGCGACCAGCCCGCGCGGAACTCCGGATCGGTGCGCAACCGGCGCGCGATCTCCAAACGCGTTCCGAGCCAATTGAATTGCTCGGGATGGGCCAGCATATCGCGCATGACCTGCACTAGGCCCTGATTGGCCGCGACATCGGCCATGCGATTGGCATCTTCCTGTGCCAGTGCGAGGAACAGGGCGTCCTTATCGCGGAAGTGATGGAAGATCGCGCCACGGGACAGGCCGATGGCTTCCTCCAAGCGGCGCACGGTGGCGCCGTCGTACCCGTATTCGGCGAAACAGGCCCGCGCCCCGTCGAGTATCTGACTACGCCGGGCGGCGAGGTGATCGTCACTGACCTTGGGCATCTGGCGGGCTCCTCCGAGCGAAGCGGGCAAGCAATGTGAAGAGGTGCGGGGGCCCCCCCCGGGGGGGGGGGGGGGCCCCCCCCACGACTCGGGGTGCCGTGGGTTGAGCTGTCGCCGCATCCGCTGTATCTTCCGTCG
>NZ_JBEXLC010000071.1:0-44237 GCF_040609795.1 Nocardia sp. NPDC004604 | reverse complement strand
GGAGAGGTGAAATGAAGAGTGGGATCCATCCGGACTACCACCCCGTGGTGTTCGAGGATTCGAGTACCGGAAAGCGCTTCCTGACCAGATCCACCGCCACCAGCACCCGCACCGTCGAGTGGACCGACGGCAACACCTACCCGCTGCTGGTCGTGGACGTGACCGCCGATTCGCACCCGTTCTGGACCGGTGCGCACCGCGTACTGGACACCCAGGGCCGGGTGGTGAAGTTCGAGCGCAAATACGGTAAGCGGACGAAGGCAACGTCCCAGCCCGGACGAGGGGCGGGCTGACATGGCGGTGCCCAAACGCAGAATGTCGCGATCGAACACCCGCAGCCGCCGCTCGCAGTGGAAGGCCACCCCACCTGACCTGGTGCCGGTCAGCGTCGCCGGGGTAGTGCACAAGGTGCCGCGCCGCTTGGTGCGGGCGGTTGAACGCGGACTCGTCGACCCAGAGCGACTCTGACGCCGCGGTTAGCGCGACGGAACGAGCCCGATCAGCGATCGCCCGCGCGTAGGCGCACCCATCGACCCCGGCGATCGTCGAAGCCCGTGCGCTGCAGGCATGAACCTCAGCCCACGGGCGGGTATGCCTCCGGTGCCGAGCTACCCGCCCGAGCCGACCAATCGCGCGCTTCGGTGCGGCTCAGGCCAGCGCCGATGGCGGGGCGGGGCGGATTTCCTCGAGCGACTTGTTCTCGTATGCCTTGTCGAGCACCACGTTCACGGCCATACGAACTCCTTCGAACGAACCGGTATGTGCCAGCAGACGATAACTCGCGCGCTGCTGTCATGGGACGTGAATGCGCGCGGTCGGTGATCGACCGACCGGATCCGCTGGATCAGATCTGCACATCGGTTCCGGATCGGAACCAGCCTTGTGGCAATCTTGTAGCTAACGAAGTGATCCACGCCACATGGCAACTTTTGCCGCGGCCCGATTGCGTCCGGGTTGCTCGCAGGTCAATTACGTACTGAGAGTTGGTTTTTCGTATCCGTAAAAGTCCTGGCGCAGTGATGATTTCGTGCTCTCTCGCCGGTACCCTCATCCGAGAGGGCGGGTTCTCGGAACCCCGGTTCGCCGGATTACCGAGAACCCGCTCATCGCCAAACTTTTGGCCCCTCGGCCGATTTCTCCGCCTCCCGGCTTCCGGGCAATCCCGGCAACAGCGATTCCAGGCGGGCCAGCTGCTCACCCACGAAGTCGGCCGGACCCTCGATCAGGGAGAACGGCCACGGCCAGTGCGGTCCGTCCAACCGCTTGACCTCCTCGACCAGATCCGCCGTGGTGGCTTCGAGTTCGCTGACCTCCGTGCGCAATTCGCCGATCTGCCGGCGCAGATCGGCCGATTCGGCCGCCAACTCCTGGATCCGCTGCAGCGCCGCCGCCACCCCGTCCACCAGGGTGCGGTTGCGGCCCTCCGCATCGGTGCCGAGCTGCGGCCAGCCGGACAGGCCGGGACCGCGCAGCTGAATCTGGATATCGCGCAGTACCGCATCTTGTTCCGGCGTCACGTCCGGTTCCTCCTGTACAAAGTCCCACTGGCCGAAATCTATTGTCTCGGACTCGTTTACATCGCAGAGCACACCGCCGACAACCACCTGCCGCGATGTCTGATGGATATTGCGCCTGGTCTCGACATTGGTGCCGGACCAGGCACCGGTCTGCCACGACCACGTGGCGACACCCGCGTCCAGTGCCCGGCTGACCGACCAGAACCCGCCGTAGATACCGACATTCGCGGAGCCGAGTACGGTGGCCGCGCCCTCGAGATAGGCATTGATCGCGAGCTGATCCTGGGGCGTCGAGTCGAAATCCGCGGAGAAGTAGATCGGCCGATCCGACCGGCCGCCACAGCGCAGCACCTGTGCCAAACCCGCACGGGCATCGATGATTCCGGCGTCGTAGCCGTCCAGCATCCTGGTCGCGGTGGTTTCCCAGTTCGACACGATGGAAATGTCGTGCGCGCGTAGGTCGTCGGCCTCGGCGGGAGTCAGCTGTTTGCCGGGCAGCGTCGGACCGCCATCGGAGAGGTAGCGCACCACGAAGTCGAATCCGGCCGCTTGGATGGCCGCGCCGCCGGGACGTCCCGCGGCGTAGTCCAGACCGAAACGCATATCTCTCACTGTAGGTGGGTCGTTGGCCGAAATCGGCGGCATTGCCGAACCCGCCCGCAGCGACACGGCCGGTCAGCTGATCGTGCCCACCTTCGAGGTAAGGGGATTCGGGCGGATGTTCGTCGCGACCGATATGGCCGGCGCGGTCTTCGCGGTGTGGCAAATCGCCGGACGGCATGCCGTCCTACTGGTTGGTCTGGTTCCAACACGACGACGTGGACGCCGCGGTCGCCATGACCACCGAACTGGGCGGCACAGTCCGGCAACCGATCTCGGATTCCCCCGCCGGGCGCTCGGCCGTCATCGCCGGTCCGCAGGGTGAGGCGGTCGGCATCATCGACCCGAGTAAGACCGTCGGCGAGATGCCAGCGCCCAAGCCTTGATGCAAAGGCCACTTACGTAAAGAGCTGCATACACAAATGGGCTCGAGTCAATGGGCTCGAGTCGGCTCAGCGCACCGACTCGAGCCTGGACCGGCGCGCATCGTGCTGGGACCGGCGCGCATCGTGCTCGGACCGGCGCACGTCGTCCTCGGACCGGCTCGTGGCCGCGATGGCCGCAGCGGTCTCGCGCCGGTCGGGCGCGATGAGCACCGCGGTGATCGGCACGGTCAGTGCCAGCGAACCGATCACGAACATCGGAAATACGAATTCGAACAGCGTGAGCCCGTCCGGCGCCTTCCCGGCCGTGTCGATTGCCGGATCGATGGCTGCGATGCCCGCGTAGTACATGCCCGCCACACCGACGGCGAACAACAGCACCGTGGCCGCGCGCGCGAGCGGGTTGCGCAGTGCCTGGAACGACCACAGTGTCCCCACGCCGGTCACCAGCGCGATAACGAGCACGACGGCCGAAAGCCACGGGGAGATCTCGACCGAACCCTGAATGCGGATGGACCCGAGCCCGAGATAGAGACTCGAAGCGCAGCCGATGCCCATCACCAGTCCGCCCGGAATCAGCCGGGCCAACAGCAGGCGGCGGCCGATGACGAGCAGCGCGACGAATACCGCGCCGAACGCCGTCACCATGGCCGCGATCATGCGGCCGCCGTCGAAGCGCACCGCGGTGCCCGCGATATCGAGCCCGAGCAGCACCACCGAGGTGGCCAACCAGACGCCGACGCCGCCGATCGACACCGCGGCCGAGGTCACCCACACCAACCGGAACCGGGCCGAGCGCGCGGCGTGTAGGACACAGGCCAGCCCGACCACGGCGCCGAGCACCGAAACACCGAAGGAGAGTGCGGCGATCCAGTACCCCATGGAGAACTGGTCCACCGCAGCCCCGCTGTTCGCCGCAGCGAACAACCGGACGTCATGCATGTTGCGCGGATCCTTCCAATTCGAGCGCCTTCAGCTGGGCGATCGCATATTCGGTGACGGCCGCCAGCGCTTGGCGGACCTCCATGGCATTGCGCGCGTCGATATCCACGATGGGCACTCCCTCGCGTACCGAAAGCGCTTCGCGCAGTTCGGCGATCGGGAAGCGGGGGGCGTCGGGGAAGCGGTTGACGGCGATCAGGAACGGCAGGTTGCGCGCCTCGAAGAAGTCGACCGCGGCGAAGCTGTCCTCGAGCCGCCGGGTGTCGATGAGCACCACCGCGCCGATGGCGCCGCGGATCAGGTCGTCCCACATGAACCAGAAGCGGCGCTGGCCCGGGGTGCCGAACAGATAGAGCACCAGATTGCCCGGCAGGATGATACGGCCGAAATCCATGGCGACCGTGGTGGTTTCCTTCTCCGGGGTATCGGCGAGATCGTCGATACCGTCGGAGAAACGGGTCACCATGGCCTCGGTGCGCAGCGGGACGATCTCCGAGACCGCGCCGACGAAGGTCGTCTTGCCCGCGCCGAAGCCACCGGCGACAACGATTTTGGTCGAGGCGACACGGGTGTCGGCCTCGCCGGGTGCTGGGTTGCCGGGTTGTCCGGCGTGCCCGTAATTTCCGGCGGTCCCGGCAGTTTTATAGGGCACGGAGTCCACGCAAAGTCCTCTCCATCAGGGAACGACGCTCGTCGAAGCTCGCCTCTTCGGTCAGGGTCGAATGCACACGCAGGGCGCCGTCGACGACCAGGTCGCCGACCATGACCCGCACCATGCCCAGCGGCCGATCCATGTGGGCGGCGATCTCGGCGACCGATAGCCGATGCGTGCCCAGACGCAGGATCTCGGTGCGCAGATCGCCCGCTGGCCATTCGAGATGCGCAGTGTACGACAGTGTTTCGATAACCGCTTCGAGCGGGAGGTCGACCGCGGGTTCGGTGCGCCCGGAGGTCAGGGCATAGGGTCTGACACGGGTGGTCGGCCGGTTGGGCCCTTGGCCGAGTGGACTCGACATCGTTGGATCAGACTGCGGTCCGGGCGGTGGCTGTGACCACCGTGCCCACACGATCGACGAGCAGGGCCATTTCGTAGCCGATGCGGCCGATATCGTGCGACTTATTGGCGAGCACGGCCAGATGTGATCCGTTGCCGACGCTCATCACCAGCAGATAGCCGCGCTGCATCTCCACGATCGACTGCATCACCTTGCCGCCGTCGAACAGCGAGGCCGCACCGGTGGCTAGGCTCGCCAGACCGGCGGTGACCGCGGAAAGCTGTTCGGCCCGGTCGGCGGGTAGATTCGGGCTGGTCGCCTGCAGCAGGCCGTCCGCCGTCACCAGCACCGCATGCGACACACCGGGCACATCCTTGGTGAAGCGGGCGACCAGCCAGTTGAGGTTCTCGTCCGTGGTGCTGTTGGGGTTGGTCATACAAGCCCTCCGTCGTTGTACTGCGCTTCGGCCCGCCCGCTGCGGACCCCACTGAGATGCCTGGTCAGGTTGTTCCGGATCTCCTCCGGATCACGTACGCCGGGTTCTTCCGCCGGTGCGAGGCCACCCGGCACCAGCTGCGCACCCGGTCGGCGGATCGGCAGTCCGCCGACGGTGCGGGCTTCGGCGGTCGGATGGCTGGCCTGTTCGGCGGCCGTCCAGCCCGCGTCGGCGGGTGACGTCCATGCCGACGGCGAGGGTGCCGCCGCCGCGGGCTCGACCAGCCACTCCGAGACCATCCGCTGGTAGATCGGGGTGGGTGTTTCGCCCTGGACCGGCTGTAGTCGGGTCGAGGTGGTCGTGCTGGAATCGGCCTGTACCGGTTGCAGTCGAGTCGAGGTCGTCGTCGCGGGTTCCGATGCGGCGGCGGGCCTTCGGGTCGGCAGCGACGGCCGCACGGCCTGCGGCGTGATGGGCTGTGGACCGGTGAGATACGCGGTGGCCTGCGGTTCGGCGGGTTCGCGGGAGACGGTCGGCGTCGATCCGGTCGTGGCGGGGTCGTCGGGCTGTTCGGCCCAGAGATCGGTGACGGCGCCGAGGGGCACCTGCGGTTCCACATCGATCACCGAATTCGGCCCGGTGGCAGACTCATTCGTCGAGGTCGGTGGTCCGAACGGGGTGAGGCGCGGCCGGTCGACCTCGCCCCAGCCACCGGCCGGATGTTCGGCGAATACGTCGACCGAGGTTTCGGTGTTGTCGTCCCCGGGTACTGGTACCTCGGGTGCGTCAGCAACGCGCATGGCGGGACGACGTTGCGGCAGCCCGGAACTGGTAACCGCGAACCGCGACGGCTCGCGCTGCGGCAGGCTCGGCACCGGCACCAGCGTGCGCGGCGGCTGTTGGTGCTGCGGCGATGCGGGCAGTGCGGCCATCATCGGCGCCTCGATGGCCCGCTGGTTCGGATCGGTCGCGTCGAGCGGCGGGGCGACGAGCGCACCCGGCAGGTGCACGCTGGCGGTGATGCCGGGCTGCTGTGCCATGGTCGAGGTGCGGCGCAGGCTCACCGTGATGGTGTGCCGCTTGGCGAGTCGGCCGACGACGAAAAGACCCATGCGGCGGGCGGTTTCGACGGTCACCTCACCACCGGAGGCGAGCCGGTCATTGGTGAGCTGCAGATCCTCGAGTGACATGCCGAGGCCGCGGTCGGTGATCTCGATCAGGTAGCCGCCGTCGACCGCGCGCGCCACCATCACCGCGACCGGTGTGGTCGGTGGGGAGTAGCGCAGCGCGTTATCGATGAGTTCGGCGAGCAGATGTTCGATATCGACCGCGGGTTCACCGGGGACGATGCCGTCGGGCACCGCGCCGATCTCGACGCGCTGGTAGTCCTCCACCTGGGAGACCGCACTCCAGAGCATGTCCGACAGCGGCACCGGATGCAGCTGGCCGCGGCGCAGCGCGGTACCGGCGAGCACCAGCAGGTTGTCGCCGTTGCGGCGCATGCGGGTGGCGAGGTGGTCCAGGCGGAACAGGCTCTGCAGCCGCTCGGCATTGTCCTCGTCGTGCTCCAGATCCTCGATCAGCGCCAGCTGCTGCTCGACGAGGGATTGGCTGCGGCGGGACAGGGTTTCGAACATGTTCCCGATCTGCAGTCGCAGTCGGGCCTGGTCGGCGGCGAGGTTCAGCGCCTGCTCATGGATTTCGTCGACGGCGCGGGCCAGCTGGCCGACCTCGTCGGTGGTGTGCACACCGACCGGGGTGATCTCCGGGGTGGCGCCACCGCTGCGCACGACGGCGAGTTCGTCGGGCAGCTTGACGTGCGCGACCTCGAGGGCATCGCGGCGCAGCCGGCGCACCGGAACGACCAGGGCGCGCGCGACGGCGAGGGCCAGGGCCAGACCGGCGAGCAACATGCCGATGACGATCGTGGTTTCGCGCAGCGCGCCGGTCTGCGCCTCGGTGGTCCGATTGGCCAGCGCCCTATCGATGGTGTCGGCGAGGGCGTTGGTGGTCTTCTCATAGATATCCGCGCTCGCCTGCAGGGATTCCAGCACGGCCGGATTGGATGTCGGATCGCCCGCGTTCTGGCTGAAGGCCCCGAGCCGGATGCCGACCGCGTCCAGCAGCGGCCGCATATTGGGCGCGTTGTCCGGCAGGATGATGCCGTAGGTATTGACCATGGTCATCTCGGCACCCGCCGAGGTGAGCACCTTCGGGCGCACGCTCGGATTGTGACCCGCCTCGGGGGAACTGATCAGCATGCGCTGCTGGGTCAGTACGCGGCGCGCGTTCTGGATCGCGCCGATCTGCAGGAAGTACCGCTGGATGACGAGGTCCTCGACCGACGGCGAGAGCGCGAACGCGTTGCCGATGCGGACGGCGATCTCATCGGCCTGTTCGCCGACCATCATCGGCGATCCGTTGCGCAGACTATTGCGCATGGTGGTGCCGGTGGCGACGGCCGAGGCCAATTCGGAGGTGACCCTGGTGCTCGCCCTGGTGGTGCGCATCCCGGCCTCGAGATCGGCGAGCGCCTGATCGAATTTCGTCAACGCCGCGTCGGTGGCCGGGTCCGCGGTGTTACCCCAGGAGGATGTCGCCGCGACCGCGAGTTGTTCGGTGGCGGTACCGAACTTGACGATCGGGCGAATGATGATGACCTGTTCGGTCGCCGCGTCCAACTGCGACATGGTGCGCAGTTCGTTGTTGATCCGGAGCACGGCGAACACGGTGGCCAGCAGCACGGGCAGCACCAGCACGATGCCAACCTTGCGAGTGACCGACCAGTTGGACAGACTGAATTGCCAGGACCGCGGTGCAGCTTCCATCCGCTTCCGTTGCCTCCGCTTCACGAGCTTGCACGAGTGCCCCCGGATGGCGCGTGGCTGTTCGGTTTTGATTCAACCCGCTGAGAACCAACTAGAGGTCTTCTTTTTACCGCACGGAACATACCGCGCAGAGTGACCAACGGCAATCTGGGGCACTCCCTCTGTAATTCACTCGAATATGGCTACTCAGAACGGGTTTCGCCGTCCAAAACGGTTGCGTTTTGCACCGAGATCTGTACGTGATCACAAACCTGCTGGTCACTCGACCACCCCCTAGCGGGGCCGATCCTTTCGAGTGACCGCAAGCGGTGACGGCGTGTCGAACGTCTCCCTCTCAGTCGACTCTCAGTCGATGCGGTCAAACTGGGGGCATGCGCATTCTGGTAGTCGACGACGATCGTGCCGTCCGGGAATCGCTGCGCCGGTCACTGACCTTCAACGGCTACTCCGTCGATCTCGCGGTCGACGGAGTCGACGCGCTGGAGAAGGCAACCGCGCAGCGACCGGACGCACTCGTACTCGATGTGATGATGCCGCGGATGGATGGGCTCGAAGTTTGCCGACGGTTGCGCAGCACCGGAGACGATCTGCCGATTCTGGTTTTGACGGCGCGAGATTCGGTATCGGAACGGGTAGCCGGACTCGATGCCGGTGCCGATGACTATTTGCCGAAACCATTCGCGCTGGAGGAATTGCTGGCGCGATTGCGCGCGTTGTTGCGCCGCAGGGCCGCCGATCCCGGCGAGGTTTCCGAGACCATGACGTTCGCCGATTTGTCGCTGGACCCGGTCACCCGCGAGGTGACCCGGAGCGACCGTTCGATCAGCCTGACCCGCACCGAGTTCTCACTGCTGGAAATGCTGATGGCCAATCCGCGCCGGGTGCTGACCCGCAGCCGCATCCTGGAGGAGGTCTGGGGCTACGACTTCCCGACCTCTGGTAACGCACTCGAGGTCTATATCGGCTACCTGCGCCGCAAGACCGAGGCCGAGGGCGAGGCCCGGCTCATCCACACCGTGCGCGGCGTCGGCTACGTCCTGCGCGAGACACCTCCGTAGGCGGGTCATGGCACGCGCGATCCCCAAGCGACAACTGGTCGCCACGCTCGGTCCGCCGGATCCGGCGGAGATGCGCCCGCCCATGCCGCTGACCAGATCGGTCTCGCTGCGCTGGCGGGTGACGCTGCTGGCCGCGTCGGTGGTGGCAGTGGCCGTCGCGGTGACGTCCATCGCGGCGTATGCGATGGTCGCGCGTTCGTTGTACGACGATGTCGACTCGCAGTTGAAGGCGCGCGCGGCCACCATGATCAATAACAACTTCGACAGCCTCGGGTTCCAGTCGATCGTGATCGCGGGCCTGTACTCCAATGACGTCGGGGTCGCATTGATATACGCCAATCACAAGGCGTATATGCCACCGCAGCAAACGATTCCGCCGGTGGGCACGCAAGAGCTCGCGGTCGCCGACGGTGAGTTGCCGTCGTCGCTGCGCACCGTGAGCAATCAGCGTGTACTCGCCGCGCCGACACATTCCGGTGCGACGCTGATCGTTTCGCAGCGGTTGCAACCGACCAGGGAGGTGTTGGACCGGCTGGCGTGGTTGCTGTTCGTGGTCGGCGGTTGCGGTGTCGTGCTGGCGGCGGGCGCCGGTACCGCGGTCGGGCGCACCGGGCTGCGACCGATCGGGCGGCTGACGGCCGCGACCGAGCGGGTTGCCCGCACCGACGATCTGACGCCGATTCCGGTTACCGGCGACGATGAACTCGCAAGACTTACCGAGAGTTTCAACACCATGTTGCGCGCACTCGCCGAATCGCGGGATCGCCAACGCAGATTGGTTGCGGACGCCGGACATGAATTGCGGACGCCGCTCACATCTTTGCGCACCAATATGGAACTGCTTATCGCATCCAGTCGCCCTGGCGCACCGCAGATTCCGGAACAGGATATGGCCGAACTGCGCTCGGATGTCATGGCCCAGATCGAAGAGCTGTCCACCCTGGTCGGCGATCTGGTCGATCTGGCCCGTGAGGATGCGCCCGAAACCGTCTATGACCGAGTCGATCTCGGCGAGGTGGCCGAGCGCGCGCTGGAGCGGGCCAGGCGCCGCCGCGGTTCGATCGAGTTCGTCGCCGAACTGCGCGCATGGTTCGTCTACGGGCACGAGGCGGGGCTGGAGCGCGCGATCCTCAATGTCTTGGACAACGCCGCCAAATGGAGCCCGGCCGGGGCCCAGGTGAAGGTGACCATGCGCGAGACCGGGCGTGGACTGCTCGAACTGGCCGTCGACGATGCCGGACCCGGCATTCCGTCCAATGAGCGCGAGCTGGTCTTCGAGCGGTTCTATCGGACGACGGCCTCGCGGTCGATGCCCGGGTCAGGACTCGGCCTCGCCATAGTCAAACAGGTGGTGACCAAACACGGCGGCACCATCACCATCGATTCCTCACCGCGCGGGGGTGCATTGATCCGTATCGTATTGCCGGGTGAAGGTGATGGTGGGCCGATACCGGGTACGCCGACCGATATCTCGGAAAACTGAAAGCGCGGTCTCAGTCCGCTCTCAGTCGTCGACGCCAAGCTGGTCGATGACGTAAGGAGATACGAGAAACATGACCGAGGATTCGAAGGAAGGCGCGACGCCGCAGCCGGATAACTCCAATGCCGCCGCCGGTCCGCATCCCACCCAGCAGATCCCGGCCGTGCAACCGGGCCAGCCGGATCAGGCGTACCCGCACTCCGGATATGTGCCCCAGCAACCACCAAAGCCTCCGTCGATTTGGCAGCAGCGCATGTCGCACAATCCGACCCAGCCCTTTCCCGGCCCTGAATCGGGCCCGGAGTACACCCAGCCGTCCTTCGCGCCGCCGGTCCCACCCGGCGGGCCGTATCCGGGTGCCGCCTTCGGCGCGCAACCGCAACCGGAACCCGCGCGCCGCCCGGTCCGCACCGGTCTCGTCGTCGGCGCGGTCGCGCTCGCGCTCGTCAGCGGCGGGGTCGGCGGCGCGGTCGGCTCGCTGGTCACCCGCTCCGATAACGGCCGCGCAGTGGTGACGAATGCCCTGGACGCGCCCAAGCCCAATGTCAGCAATGTCACGAACGCGCCAGCCGGTTCCACCCAGGCGGTGGCGCAGAAGGTATTGCCGAGCGTGGTGATGATCAAGGTCGCCAGCAGCCGTGCCCAGGGTGAGGGTTCGGGTGTGGTGCTGTCCTCGGACGGGCTGATCCTCACCAATAACCATGTCGCCTCCGGCGGTGGCGCCAATGCCAGGATGGAGGTCGCCTTCGCCGACGGCACCACCGCGCCCGCCACGCTGGTGGGCGCCGATCCGGTCTCGGATCTGGCCGTCATCAAGGTGCAGGGCAAGGACGGTTTGACCCCGATCGAACTGGGCACCTCGTCTAATCTCGCGGTCGGCCAGCCGGTTATCGCGATCGGCTCGCCGCTCGGTTTGGCGGGCACGGTGACCACGGGCATCGTCTCCGCGCTCAATCGCCCGGTCTCCACCAACGGTGAGGGCACGCCGAGCCAGGTGCAGCCGGTCATCGACGCGATCCAGACCGACGCCGCGATCAACCCGGGCAACTCCGGTGGCGCGCTCGTCGACGGCAGCGGCAAGCTCATCGGCATCAATACCGCGATCGCCAGCCTCGGCGGCGAGGCGACCGGCCAGCAGAGCGGTTCGATCGGCCTCGGCTTCGCCATCCCGGTCGACCAGGCCCGCCGGGTCGCCGACGAACTGATCAAGACCGGCCACGCCACCTACGCCCAGATCGGCATCAAACTGCGCCCGCAGGACACCACCGCCCGGGTGCTCGAGGCGACCCCCGACGGCCCCGCCGCCAAGGCGGGCATTCCGGCCGGGTCCATCATCACCAAGGTGGACAGCCGGACCATCGACTCCGGCGATGCGTTGATCGCCGCGGTCCGCTCACATCAGCCAGGAGACAAGGTGAAGGTCACCTACACCGATGAACAAGGCAATAACCCCAAGACCGTCGAGGTGACCCTCTCCGGCGCGCCCGCGGACGGTGGCCGATGATGCGGGTCCTGCCGGGTGGATTGACGGCGCGACCGGGAGCCGACGCTCACCTCGTCGGCCTGGACGCTACGGTTACCACCATGGAAATCGATGCTCCTGTGGCGGGGCGTGCACTGGTGGTGGTCGTCGACGATCGAACGGCGCATGGAGGTGTGGACTCGCTCGGGCCGCTGGTCACCGAGCTGCTCACCGAGGCGGGTTTCCTGGTGGACGCTTCGGTGTCCGTACAGGCCGATGAGGTGGAGATCCGCAATGCGCTGAACACCGCGGTGATCGGCGGCGTTGATCTGGTCATCTCGGTCGGCGGCACCGGCATGTCCCCGCGCGATGTCACGCCGGAGGCCACCTCGCAGGTGCTGGACCGGGAACTGCCCGGGATCAGCGAGGCACTGCGCTCCTCGGGCCGGGTCGCCGGGTCGCTCGACGCCGGTCTGTCGCGCGGTCTTGCTGGCGTCTCCGGCTCCACGTTGGTGGTGAACCTGCCGGGCAGCCGGGCGGCGGTCCGCGACGGCATGGCAACCCTGAGTCCGCTCGCCAGCCGAGTGATCGGCGAGTTGTCCGGATTGGCCGAATAATTACTGCCACGGACTCCTCGGACGACCCTCGCCCGGCGACACGCCGGGCGAGGGACGCCGCGCGTCTGGCAAAAATTTTCGGTGACGTTCTCCCGGAAACGACCGGCGACGAGCGCGGTGATGGTGCCGATACCGAATCGTCATCTGACGACTGGCTCCGCTCGCAGGTGCCGCCCCATCACGGCTGAAGACTCATCTACGGTCCAGCCACGTATCGCGGTTCGATATCGCCGCTTCTTCCACTGTGAATTCCTCACTCTGAAATTTACTCGAGCTTTAACTACGATGCTGTCCCGTAGTTGCCTTCGGCATTGATGTGACTGCCGACACCTTCTGTGCCGCTTCGGCTGGAGCTTCTTTCTCGTTTATGCACGTCAAGCAATATGAGCATTTGAGATGGTGTGATCTAGATCACATTGATCTTAACAGAAACTTACGTTGCCAGACCGTTACTGGTCGGTTTAATCTCGCCTCGAGCCACCCACGCCGCTGGACCTCGCGGGCCCGGGTACGGCACGTACGTTTGCCGACTCGGCGGAACCTGGCTCGGTTCCGTTGCCAGCACTGACCGTTGCGCCGAAATAACAGCCGGTTACACATCGGCAACAAACGGGGCACAAACTGAGCTGGGCCTGAGAGGACCACCGTCCAGCCTCGATGGTCGAGGCTGACTAGTTAGAACCTGATGAGGGGAAGTATGAGCGAGAACCGCACCCTGCGCAGCGGTGCCCGAATTGCGGGCGTCGGCGCTGCCGCGGCCGTGGCCTTGGGCCTGCTTTCGACCGGTGCTGCCAATGCCGATACCTTCGTGCCGTTGCCGGACGGCCAGAAGGGCGGGCCCGATGTGACCCTCACCCGCACTGGTGAACACGCCCTGATCTCGCCGTCGCTGGCGGCCAATGGCGCCGGTCGCGTGGTCTGGGTTTCGGGCAATGCCATCGCCGATGTGGCTGTTACGCCGGAAGGCACGGTCGGCCCGAACAATGGCGCCTCCGGTGCCCCGGGTACCAACAACTCCTCGACGCACGGCGCATCGCAGCTGAGCACCGGCTACATCGTCGGCTGCCAGGTCAGCATCGCCAGCGATGCCATCTCCGCCGGTGTCTCCGGCAGCGTCAACCTCTCGGGTGGTTCGCTCGGTGGTTCGATCGGTGTCAATCTCGGCCCGGGCGAGGTCAAGTTCGTTCAGATCGATTACAAGGACATCCTGAAGCCGGGCCATTACTCGGTCGAATACCAGGATGCCGAGATCGAGATCCAGGGCTGCGCGGGCTACGCCCAGGCGCGTGCCTACACCGTCGTCGAGATCATCGGTGACCACTACTCGAAGACCACCCTCTACGGGCAGCCGTTCAGCATCGGCTGATGTCGGTCGAATCCAACGAACATTCTTCTCGCTCAAGCGAATCAACCCTCGAGGGAAATAGCATGATCAACCGTAAGAACGTGGCACGGGTGGCCGGTGTCGGCGCCGCTGCCACTGTCGCCCTTGGCCTGTTCTCCACCGGCGCCGCGAACGCCGATACCTTCGTTCCGCTGCCGGGCGGCTCGATTACCAAGACGCTGTCCGACGGCACCGTCGTCACCATCAGCCTGACCGGCGAATCCGCCAACATCAACCCGTCCATGGGCTCCACCCCGCTGCACCGCAACGCGTGGGTATCGGGTAGCGCTCAGGTCACGGTGTCCGGTGACGGCGGCGGCGCGATCTTCCCGGGCTACACCGTCGGCTGCCAGGTGAACATCGCGGGTGGCGGCGCCACCGGTGGTGTCGAAGGCACTGCCGACTGGAGCGACGGGCAGAGCGTCAAGCCGGGTGTCGGCGCGAGCAGCGGTGGCAACCTCACCCTTGGCCCCGGCCAGTCGCAGTCGTTCTACGTGCTCGATCTCGAGCAGGCCGACGACTTCGGCAATGAGGCGCACAAGAAGCGCAACAAGTTCAAGAACGGCAGCGGTTCGGTCACCTGGTCCGATGAGACCATCGGCCTGACCGGCTGCGCCGGTTACGCGCAGGCGCGTGCCTTCGTCAGCGTCGAGGTGGAGACCGACAACGTCATCACCTGGACCACCCTGTGGGGCCAGCCGTTCAGCCTCGGCTGATCGGCAGGGGCATCGCACCCTGAAAATCTGAGCGGGCTCGTCGCATTCGCGGCGGGCCCGCTTTTTTCGTTGTGAAACCCCCTGATGCGCACCATGATTCGCGGATCGTAGCGGATCGCACGGTAACATGTGCAAAATCTCACAGAGATTCGGTGGAAACCACTAACATTGTGCGCACCCAAGATCGTCCACCGACGAGATTGTTGGCAATCCGCTTGATGGCGAAGGTATTTCCATCGCGCGGTGTCCGCATGAAAGGGTCTTCGGCCTCGGTACCCCGAGGTCGTCCGCTAGAACCTGATGAGGGGAAGTATGAGCAAGAACCGCTTCAGCGGTCTGCGTCGAGGTGTCCGCATCGCGGGTGCCGGTGTCGTCGCCGCTGTGGGAATGGGCCTGCTTTCGACCGGCGCTGCCAACGCCGATGTCTTCGTGCCGTTGCCGGACGGCCAGAAGTTGGGTCCGGGCGTGACCGTTAGCCGGACGGGAGAACACGCCTTGATTTCGCCGTCATTGGCCGCGAACGGTGCGGGCCGAGTCGTCTGGGTTACGGGCAATGCCATTGCCGATGTATCCGTAACGCCCGAGGGCACCGTCGGTCCGAGTAATGGCGCTTCCGGAGCGCCGGGTACCAATAACTCCTCGACGCACGGTGCTTCGCAGTTGAGCACCGGCTATATCGTCGGATGTCAGGTGAGTATCGCCGATAACGCGATCTCGGCGGGCGTTTCCGGCAGTATCAACCTCTCGGGTGGTTCGCTCGGTGGTTCGATCGGCATCAATCTCGGCCCGGGCGAGGTCAAGTTCGTTCAGATCGATTACAAGGACATCCTGAAGCCGGGCCATTACTCGGTCGAGTATCAGGATGCGGAGATCCAGATCCAGGGCTGCGCGGGTTATGCCCAGGCGCGTTCCTACACCGTTGTCGAGATCATCGGCAACAACTACTCCAAGCTCACCCTCTACGGAGCGCCGTTCAGCATTGGCTGACCACGGTGGGATCTCGAAATCTCTACTCGCCGAATCGAACTCATCGAACTCAATCCGCTAGGGGTAATAACTATCATGATCGATCGTAAGTTTGCGGTGCGCGCGGCCGGGCTCGGTGGCGCCGCCGCCGTGGCACTGGGCCTGCTGTCCACCGGTGCGGCCAATGCCGACACCTTCATTCCGCTGCCGGGCGGACAAATCGTCAAGACACTGTCCGACGGCACCGTTCTCACCATCCGGCTGGTCGGCGAATCGGCCAATATCAGCCCGTCCATGGGATCCACACCGGTGCACCGCAACGCATGGGTCTCCGGTAGCGCGCAGGTCGAGGTCACCGATGGCTGGAACGGTGCGATCTTCCCGGGCTATATCGTCGGCTGCCAGGTGAATATCGACGGCGGTGGCGCGAACGGCGGCGTCACCGGCGGTCTCGACTGGAGCGGCGAGAACGTCAAGCCGAAGGTCGGCGCCTCCAGCGGTGCCAACCTGAGTCTCGGTCCGGGGCAGGCGCAGTCGTTCTATGTGCTCGATCAGGAGCAGGCCGACGACTTCGGCAATGAGGCGCACAAGAAGCGCAATAAGTTCAAGGGCGGCAGCGGTTCGGTCACCTGGTCCGATGAAACCATTGGCCTGACCGGCTGCGGTGGCTACGCGCAGGCGCGTGCCTTCATCAGTGTCGAGGTGGAGACCGACAACGTCATCACCTGGACCACCCTGTGGGGCCAGCCGTTCAGCCTCGGCTGAGCATTCCGCTCGAATATGTGAACGGGCCCGTCACCGGCTGTGACGGGCCCGTTTGCCTTGTGGCGCAAGCGAATGCCGTATTTGCTTGTGGCCGTGCTGAATTCGGTTCGCGTTGCAGTGTAGGAGAATTCGGTCAGAACTCGTGTCGTCCGCCCCCGCTGCGCTGGCCATCGCTGAGTAGATCGCGGATCTGGACCAGCACCTCGGAATCGGTGGGGGTGGTGTCCTTGGTGCCGAATCGCTTCTTCACGTGCGTCGCGGGCAGCACCAGCACGAAGTACAACACCGCGGCGATGATCAAGAAGTTGACGGCTGCGGTAATGATCGGGCCGACCTGTACAAAGGTCGCCGGTTTGTCGGCAACCAATCGGAAACCGAGGCCGAGTTCATTACTACCGTCGAAGACGGCGAGTATCGGATTGACGATGCCATCGGTGAACGCTGTGACGACCGCGACGAATGCGGTTCCGATCACCACGGCTACCGCCAGGTCGACGACGTTTCCACGGAGTAGAAAATCCTTGAAACCCTTGAGCATTGCCAATATCTCCTCTTCGGATGGGAGCTGAAAAGCTGTGCTCGGCGGTCCGGGCTGCCGTATTCGACCGATGCTAGTTGACCTTGATGGCAAATGCTCGGCTACACGATTGTCAATGAAGAACGACGGTCAGCGCGGTGCGCAACGAGGCCGCGGCGACCGCGGTGGCGTGTTCGGCGTCCATCGCGACCAGTACGACCCGCTCGGGCGTGCCGCGCCGGTCGCCAGGGCCGGATACCAGGACGACCGCGGCGTCGACCGCGAGTAGCCGAGCGGGCCGGCTGCTCTGCTCCTCCGCGGCGACGACGTCCACCCGGTCGCCCGCCCGCAGGATCTCCGCGACCGCGGTATCGGCCAGCCGAATGGGCACGATGCGGGCGTCACGGGTGCCGGTGGCGACCGCCGCCAGCCGGGGCCCGACGATGCGCAGATCGGTGAACACCTCGCCGGTGCGCATGGCGCCGGTCAGCGTCGCGCCGACCAGAATGGCCATATCGTCGACCGCGCCCGCGGGCAGCGTCCTGGATTCGTGGGGTGCCGAGCGCAGATCGGCTGCCTCCAATAGGTGCCCCGGCGGCAGATCGCGTCCGGCGACCATAACGTCGGTGCGTTCACGACCGGGATCACCGCGCAGGAAGAGAATGACCGCGAGTGCGGTGAGTGCCGCCGCGAGCAGGCGTCGGGCGAGCAGACCATCTGCCCACGGCGGGCGATTACCGAATGCGCAGCGCAGGGAGTTGCCGCGGCCGAGTTCGGCGAAGGAGCGGGTCTTGCCCGGCGGGATGATGCCCAGGGGAGCCATGTCCGCAGCCTATGGCGACAATCACAGCGACCCGCCCGGGAAACAGTGCTGCCTGTGGATAACAACAGCCCTGGGGATAACTCCCGCAGGGCTGCTTCAACCTGGTGAAACTCAGCTGGCGACGGCCGTGCTCGCGGTGCTCGAGCTGGTCGAGGAAGCGGAATCCGAGCTCGATGCGGAGCTGCCGGAACCGCCGTCCGACTTCGCGGGCTCGCTCGCGGTCGATGCGCCGCCGCGGCTGTCCGTGCGGTAGAAACCGCTGCCCTTGAACACAATGCCCACGGAATTGAACAGCTTGCGCAGCTTCCCGGAGCACTCCGAGCAGACGCTCAGCGCCTCATCGGCAAAGGACTGAACGATGTCGAAGCGGTTGTCACACTGGGTGCACGCATATGAATAAGTTGGCACTGGATCCTCCGCAGGGTTCGTCAATCTGGCACTCTACAGCCGACAGTGCCAACACCGCCAATCGGCATTTCATTCCGCATCCCCGTCGCGACCCAATCGATGCAGCCCACCATGCGGTGTGAGTGCCCAGCCCATGCGCAGATCGTGTGGTTCCTCGGGTAGTCGATCGAGCAGTTCGTCATCGCGGACCACCGCGATCAATCGTGCCGTCGGCCGGGCCGCGGCCAGCGTCCGGTCGTAGTATCCGGCGCCCCGGCCGAGCCGGACGCCGCGGCGGTCCACCGCCAGCGCCGGGACCAGGATCAATTCCGCCAGCGTGATCGCATCGGCGAGCACCTCGCCCGCGGGCTCGAGCAGCCCGAACCTGGCGCGCCGCAAGTCATCGGTATCGGTGAATTCGGCCCATTGCAGCGGTCCCGGCGGTCCGGTGATCGGCAGCAGCACCCGGGCGCCCGCCGCGCACAGCGCCGTCAACAGCGCCGTCGATCCGGGTTCTCCGCGCACCGGCACATACGCGCACACCCATTCGGGAACGTCCAGTGCGGCGACGTTGTGGGCCAGCTCACGTGCCTCGGTTTCGTGCTCGGCGGCGGTCATCGCGGCTCGTCGAGCGTTAATTTCCACACGCCAGGCATGTTTGTCACGCTCGCCGGGCATCTCCACGGTGATCACCTTAAGCTCACCGGGACCCGAGTCGGCGTGATGGCCGCCTCGGGCCTGTGATGGATGGATAGGGTAGGCGTATGACAGCAATGGCGGGACAATCCGCGAATGGCGCGGTCGTTTCGTGTTTCCGCACGGCCGTGGTGCCCGCGGCCGGACTCGGGACGCGGTTCCTGCCCGCGACCAAGACCGTGCCCAAGGAGCTGCTGCCAGTGGTGGACACTCCCGGCATCGAGCTGGTCGCGACGGAGGCCGCCGACTCCGGTGCCGAGCGACTGGTCATCGTGACCTCGCCCGGTAAGGACGGTGTGGTCGCGCACTTCGTCGAAGATCTGGTGCTGGAGGGTACGCTCGCCGAGCGCGGCAAATTCCATTTGCTGGAGAAGGTGCGCAAGGCGCCCGCGCTGCTGGATGTCACCTCGGTGGTCCAGGAGGAGCCGTTGGGCCTCGGACACGCCGTCGCGCAGGCCGAGGGTGTCCTCGATGACGACGAGGACGCCATCGCCGTGCTGCTGCCCGACGATCTGGTGCTGCCGTGCGGGGTGCTCGATGTGATGAGCCGGGTGCGGCGCAAGCGGGGCGGAACTGTGTTGTGCGCCATCGACGTTCCCAAGGACGAGGTCAGCGCCTACGGTGTCTTCGATGTCGCGCCGGTGCCCGATGCGGTGAACCCGAATGTGCTGCGGGTCAACGGAATGGTGGAGAAGCCGGCACTGGCGGACGCGCCGTCGACCTTCGCGGCTGCGGGCCGATACCTGTTGGACCGCGCCATCTTCGACGCGCTGCGGCGGATCGAACCGGGCGCGGGCGGCGAACTGCAACTCACCGATGCGATCGCACTGCTCATCGAGGAGGGCCATCCGGTCCATGTGGTGGTCCACCGTGGGTCGCGCCACGATTTGGGCAACCCGGGCGGCTATCTTCGTGCTGCGGTCGATTTCGCTTTGGAACGAGAGGAATACGGCCCCGCCCTGCGGGAGTGGCTGCAGCATCGGCTCAGTTCGGACTGGGACCCACAGCTGACGACCTACGACTGATAGCGGCGGGCGTCGGGTTTCGCCGATTGTGGACCGTCGGGTACGAATGATGGTTCACCTTGCGCACGGAACGTGGTTGCGCGAGTAGCGGAATCGGGTCGGTGCGGAGAGATCAGGAAGGGCTGGATGCGCTCGGTTGAGGATCAGCAGATCAAGGTGACAGCTGCGGCGGTCGCGCCCCGGCCGGTCCGGGTCGCGATCTCCGAGGCCCAGGGCCTGCTGTGCGCCGAGGATGTCGTCACCGAGCGCCCCCTGCCCGGATTCGACCAGGCCGCCATCGACGGCTACGCGGTGCGCAGTGTCGATGTCGCCGCCGCCGGTACCGATATCCGCAATGAGGACGGCGAGCTGGTCGATCTGACGCTGCCGGTGGTCGGCGAGGTGGTCGCCGGATCCAAACAGCCGATCCGATTGCAGCCGCGCCAGACCGTGCGGGTCGACACCGGTGCGCCGCTGCCGACACTCGCGGATGCCGTGCTGCCCCTGGACTTCACCGATGGCGGCCGGGCCAGGATCAAGGTGTACGAGCCGGTGCGATCCGGTGACTATGTCCGGCGCATCGGCGACGATGTGCAGCCCGGCGATGTGGCGGTGCGCGCGGGCACCATTATCGGTGCGGCGCAGGTGGGCCTGCTCGCCGCGGTCGGCCAGGACAAGGTGCTGGTGCATCCGCGGCCGCGGTTGTCGGTGATCTCGGTGGGCGGCGAGTTGATCGATATCGATCGCACGCCGGGTCCCGGACAGGTCTACGACGTCAACTCCTATGCATTGGCTGCCGCCGCACGCGATGCTGGCGCGGATGTGAACCGCGTCGGCATCGTGAGTTCGGATCCACGGCGGCTGCGCGATGTGGTGGAGGGGCAGCTGGTGCGCTCGGAGGTCGTGGTGATCGCGGGCGCGATCGGCGGCTGGGCCTCGGAGCAGGTGCGCGAGGCGCTCGAGGGTCTGGGCGATCTCGAAATCGCCCGGGTGGCCATGCATCCCGGCTCGGTACAGGGTTTCGGGCGGCTCGGGCGCGATGAGGTGCCGACGTTCCTGCTGCCATCGAATCCCGTTGGGGCACTGGTGGTTTTCGAGGTCATGGTGCGACCGTTGATCCGAATTGCCTTGGGGCGCAGACATCCGATGCGCCGCATCATTCGCGCCAGGACGATCACGCCGATCACCTCGATCGCCGGGCGCAAGGGTTATCTGCGGGCCCAACTCATGCGCGATGAGGCCACCGGCGACTATCTGGTGCAGCCGCTCGGCGGCGGCGCCGGTGGTTCGTCGCATCTACTCGCCACGCTGGCCGAGGCGAACAGTCTGATCGTGATCGACCCGGACGATACCGAGATCAGGACCGGTGACGAGGTTCGTGTCGCATTTCTCGCACAGCGCGGCTGAGGCGTGGAGACGATGAACGTGTTCCGGGGCACGCAGCATCCCGGATGGCCCGCGCATCTGGGACCGGTGCGGGTTGCGGCGGGCGAGGTCAGTCTGCGTCCGGTGCGGTTGCGCGACGCGGCGGTGTGGAGCCGGATCCGGTTGCGCGACAGGGCACATCTGGAGCCGTGGGAGCCAACCGGGCGGGGTGCCTGGGAGGCACGCAACCATGCGTCGAACTGGCCGTCGCTGTGGTCGAGTCTGAAGGCCGAGGCCAGACGCGGCGCGATGATACCGCTCGTGATCGAGGTCGACGGTGCCTTCAGCGGCCAGCTGACCGTCGGCAATATCGTGCGTGGCGCCCTGCGTTCGGCGTGGATCGGCTATTGGGTGGCCAAGGATTTGGGCGGTCAGGGGGTGGCGACGGCGGCGCTGGCGCTCGGTCTCGACCACTGCTTCGGGCCCGTCGGATTGCATCGGGTGGAGGCGACGGTGCGGCCGGAAAACCTGGCCAGCCAAGCGGTTCTGCGCAATGTCGGTTTCCGCGAGGAGGGTCTGCTGAAGCGCTACCTCGATGTGGACGGTGCCTGGCGCGACCACCTGCTGGTCGGCATCACCGTCGAGGAGGTGGCGGGCACCGTCGTGGACCGGCTGGTGCGCGACGGGCGGGCCACCTTGCCCTGACTGCCGGATGACGGCACGCCCGTACCGTTTTCGACGCGCCCGGCGGTCGCGACGCGCGGCAATAATGGTGGGAATGTGACAGGTGTGGCGTATGTGCACGGCGCGCCTGACCGAACTTGGTGCGACACCGAATTAACCTACGGACGTCGGAGGTGCGTCCTGCGCCACCGGCGGTGACCGTAGCGATTGCTTGCAGGTCGCTCGAAAGGATGAGCTGTGAGGCGCTCGGTGACCAGTGCCGAATACGCCCCGCGGCGACCGGACGTCCGCCCGTCCGAGGCGTTTTGCGGCGAGCGAACGCACCGCGACGGGGCGCGGTGCGGCCCGGTCGAACAGACGATGCGGCGGGGACGGAGGTGCTGAGGCGAGATGCCGAATTCGATCCTGTGGATTGGCTTGGTCGTGCTCTGGGTCTTCGTGCTGTTCCCGATCCTCGCCGACCGGCATCCCAGGATCAGGCAGACTACCGACGCGGCGTTGGCGACCCGCGTATTGCACCGCGGAGGTTCCAAGCGGCGCGCGAAGAGTGGACCCGCCGCCGGACATGACAGTGATCCGGACTACCGCCCGACCCGAGTGCAGAGAAAGCTATCCCACAGCGATGATGCGGAGGACCGGATGACGACACCGGCCGACGAGCAGGTCACCGAGGACGACGATGCCACGGCCGACCCGCCCGAAGCCACGTCGGCGGTATCCGATACCGAAATCGACGACAGGGAAGGTGAAGTCGACGATTTCGACCCCGCCGATGACGAATACGACGATGCGGACGGTGACGAATGCGACGATGCGGACGGTGACGAATACGACGATGCGGACGGTGACGAATACGACGATGCGGACCGTGACGAATACGACGATGCGGACCGTGACGAATACGACGATGCGGACGGTGAATTCGACGGCGCTGCTGGCGAACTCGACCGCATAGATTCCGACGATGACGAGATCGCAACGGCCCGAACGGCTGCGAAGCAACGTGCGACGGCCGATGATGACCTGGTGGCGGCAGAGCACACCGAAACGACCGGTGCCCGGATTCCCTCGGCCCGGACGGCGCCACCCGCTCGTCTCGACGAATCCGATTCCGACGATTCGGATTTCGTGCCCACTCGGCGTGGCCGCGGCGGCTTCGACCCCGAGGCCGACGCCATCGCGCGCGCGGCCCGCTACACCTTCCGTCAGCGCGCGGTACTCGGCCTGATCCTGGCCGCCCTCACCTTCGGCGGACTCTCGGTGGCACTCAACCCACTGTTCTGGTGGGGCTGTGGCGGCTCCGCGCTGGTCCTGGTGACCTACCTCGCCTACCTACGCAAGCAGGTGCGCATGGAAGAGGAGATCCGGCGCCGTCGCCTCGCACGGCTGGCCCGCAGCCGCGGCGAGCATGTCGAAGAGGAACGCGAAGCCGAGCGGCGCGCCCAACAGCGCGTCATGGACCGCGATACCGCCCGCGCCCTGCGCCGCCGCTCCGCCCTCATCGAGTCCGATGACGAAGACCCCACGTTCGAGCACCTGGAGACCTTCGATGCCGCCGCCGCCCGCGCCCTGCGCCGCGGCCACGGCGGCGATATGCGCCGAGCCGCAGGCGCCTGATCATCCGGTCGCCCGATCCGGACACCGCGTCCGGTCGAGCACTCTCCCTCGCATCTGCCCAGCTCAACCACACGATTCGGAGTCTGCCCACCCCGCCTGATACAGTGTCACAGCGCGGTTCCCCGGAGCCGCACGGGGCTATAGCGCAGTTGGTAGCGCGTCTCGTTCGCATCGAGAAGGTCAGGGGTTCGATTCCCCTTAGCTCCACCAAGTTCGTTATTGCACGAACACTTGGTTCATTGGCCCTGATCGGTGGTTTTCCTCCGGTTGGGGCCTTTTGGATAGGGCATCGCCTACTCGCACCAATCCCTGCACCACACGTCGACAAGGCAGTCCGTGTTGTAGAGATGGCCGATATATCGGAGTCCGTCTGCGAGTGCATCAGGATTCCAACGGCAGCTGATGGGTCGCGCTGGTCTGAGCTTGCCCCCTGTGGGCCCTGCTTTGCCGTGCAGGATGCCAATACGGTCACCAGCCTGGCACGACCGCTACAACAGGCGACAAATTGATGTTCGAACAGCCGCCGTTCTCGATGGCGTCAAAGGCGGCAACGAACGATACCGAACCCCTTTGACTGTGGCGGCGTGAGACGAGCTGCCGTACAGCACTTTTCGGGCTGCCGAACAACCGATATGCGGCATTATTGTGCGTTCCGCCGCTCAGGATGCTTCCGAGCCGGGCGGTTACCGGGCGAGCATGGCGGCAGCGACCTGGTCGGCCGCGGCGTGGCGCAGAGCGGTACCCATGTCGTCGAGGACGAGCAGTCGTGTCCCTGGGATTTCGGCGGCGAGGACCTCGCCGTTGCCGACCGGGAAGAACGGGTCGGCGCGACTGCACCACGAGTGTGGGCACGTCGAGCTCACCGAGCCGGCCCCGCCAGCGCGGAGTCCGCAGGAAATCGTGGGTCAGGCTGCCGGGTCCGACATTCAACGGACGCACTAGTCTGGGCGCCGGGGTTTTCAAGCGTGGTTTCACCAGGATGTTGGGAGGGGGCGTGATCCATCGTCGACGGGTCGGCGGGACCATTGGGTCTATCGCCGCATTGCTTTTCGTCGCCTGTCTGGGCGCGGGTTGTGACACCGATTCCTCGGCGTCAGTGCCACCGATCGGAGACGTGACGACCCTGGATCCCTGCGGATTCATCGCACCGAACGCCTTCGCCGATCTGAAGACCGTCGATGCCGCGATAAATATCGAACCGGCCGACTTCGTCAGGTGCAACCTCAGCCTGCCCCTCGTGGGCAAGGATCAGGGACGCATAGCTGTCTGGACGATCCTCGGCGCCCACACGGCCGACCTCGCCTCATCGGATGCGGTATCGACCGACCGCGGGCCGATACACATCACCAAAGGCACATCCCGGAACGGCGCCTGGTGTGACGCGACGGTTCGTCTGGCCGACGGCGAGGGAGTCCTGTTGCACGCGAGCGCCGACCGAAATGGTCAGCGACTCACCGATGTCGATCCGTGCCCGGCACGAGATCATGCGGTCGATGCCATCGTCGCGACCATGAAGAGTGGGGCGTATACGCGCATCGCGTATCCGAGCGACTCGCTGCACGGATATGACCTGTGCGGCTCGATATCCCTGCCGGAGGTCGAGACCACATTGAATCTGACCGGCCTCGCCGACAAATCCACACCTGCCGAACAGGACTGTCAGTGGCGCGCCAGTGACAGTTCGGACACGCCTCCCGGAGCGATGGTGTCGGTCATGATCAACGACCCGAACCTCTTCATGGGTAAACGCTCCACCATCAACGGATTTCCGGCACGGGTGTGGGATATCAGCAAGACGAGCGGGCCCGGCCGATGCGTAATCACCACAACGACAAAGCGCTGGGACACCTGGCCAGGCCAACATCGTTCGGCTACCGGCGAGGCATTCAGCGAACTGCTCTACACCCAGGTCATCCTCCCGACCCAGACCGAACCCGGGCAGGCCTGCCAAGCCGCGACGTCGGTCGCGACCCAGGCTCTGTCCCATCGGCCTCCGAACTAGCCGGTTTACCTGTGGGTTCGGTATCTGCCGTCGGCGGCCGCGGTCAGTCGGCGAGCCAGGGTGCGCACGGCGTCGTTGAGGATGTCGGGGTGTTCGATGACGAACGGGCGGTTCAGGCCGGCGAGGAGTGGTGGAATCCAGTCGAGTTGTTCGGCCCGGATTCGGACCCGGACCCATCGGTCGGTGTCAGAGGGTGGTGAGTCGATCTCCTGCACGGTCGCGATCGCGGCGGGTAGCAGCGGGCGGATTTCGGTGAGCGTTCCCTGAACTCGGACCGACACATCGTGCCGATAGGGTGCAGTGGCAAGTGCGGATAGCAGATGTGCGGCCGGCTCGAATCCGGCGGGCGGAGTGAATGTTCCGGGCCGTGTGGTCACCGCGGTGATGCGGTCGAGCCGGAACTGGCGTAGTTTGTCACTGCTGCTGTCCTGTCCCATCAGGTACCACCGGCCGGAGTGCTCGACGAGCCCGTACGGGTGCACGGTGCGCTCGCTGGGCCGCCCGTTGCGGTCGGTGTAATCAATTGCGACCGGTCGGTGTTCGCGGGTGGCTTCGGCGAGCAGGAGGAGGACGGAGCTCTCGACAGCGACTTCCGGGCGGGCGTCGGCGGTGAATTCGGCGGTGTTGATCAGTGCGTCCAGCCGGACCGTCAGACGTGCGGGCAGGACGCGGCGGAGTTTGGCCGTCGCGCTGTCGGCCGCGAAGGTGGCAGTTGTCGACCGGCTGGTGAGGAGTCCGAGCAATACGGCCACCGCTTCGTCGTCGGTCAGCATCAGCGGTGGCATGCGGTATCCGGGGGCGAGCTGGTAACCCCCGTAGCGGCCTCGCACCGATCGGACGGGGATATCCAGCTCGGTGAGATGGGTGACGTATCGCCTGACGGTGCGTTCATCGACGCCGAGCCGTCCGGCGAGTTCGCCGACGGTATGGGTGCCGCCGGCCTGCAACAGCTCGAGCAGGGCCAGCGCGCGGGCGGTGGGGCGCGTCATCGGGAAATTCTTGCATCTATACCGGGCGGAAACTGTCCGGTATTGACTCTACCGTGGCATGCGGCGGCGGAACTTCCGCCGCATCCGACAGCAGGAGTACGCGATGAAGCTCGTCTCGATCCGTCTGATCACCGATGACATCCACCGGTTGGTCAGCTTCTATGAGCATGTGACCGGTGTCGAAGCAACCTGGGCTACACCGGATTTCGCCGAAATCGTCACACCGGCCGGCACCCTCGCGATCGGAAGCACCCGCACCGTCGCGCTGTTCGCGGCCGGCAGCGCGCGCCCAGCCGACAACCACACCGCGATCATCGAATTCCTGGTCCCCGACGTCGATGCCGATTACCGGCGGTTGCGGGATGCGGTCGAGGATTTCGTCAACGAGCCCACGACGATGCCGTGGGGGAACCGGTCGTTGCTGTTCCGCGATCCCGACGGCAACCTGATCAACCTCTTCACCCCGGTCACCGCGCAAGCCATCGCGAAATTCGCCGGCTGACAGCCGCTCATCCGCTCGTGGCAATACTGGTGGCTACCTGGATCCGCCCTACGTCGAGAAGGCATCGCCGGTTCGATAGCCGCAATGCGGCGAGGTCCCAGGTTTGTCCAGGTTGACGAGAGGGCCGGGCGACACGCAGGATCAATCGCGAGATGGGCGATTCATGCTGGTAAGGCTATTGGGTCCGGTGCTGGTGGAGGCCGCGGACGGGACGAAGGCGTCAGTCGGGGGGCCGCGGGTGCGGGCATTGCTGGGGTTGCTGGCGCTCGAAGCCGGGCGAGTGGTGCCGGCGGCGCGGCTGGTGGACGGGGTGTGGGGGGAGGACCCGCCGGCGGGGACCGGGAATGCGTTGCAGACCTTGGCGAGTCGGTTGCGCGCGGCGGCACCGGGGGCGGTGCGGAATGACGGGGGCGGGTATGTGCTCGAACTCGCGCCCGAGGATGTCGATGTGCATCGGTTCATGCGTGAGGTCGAGGCGGGGCGGGCATTGCTGGCGGCCGGTGCGGCCGAACGAGCCATCGCGTGCTTCGATGCCGCGCTCGCGTTGTGGCGCGGGGAGCCGTTGATCGATGCGGGGGAATCGGAGGCATTGCGCGCCGCGGCACTGCGATTGACCGAACAGCGGCTCGAGGCAATCGAACTGCGCGCGGACGCCTTTCGGGCCCTGGGCCGAGGCGGCGAGGTACTGCGTGAGCTCCGCACGGAAGCAGCGGCACATCCGTTCCGGGAGACGCTGGCCGCACGGCTGGTGCGGGCGCTGGCGGCAGCGGGACGAACATCCGAGGCGATAAAACAGTTTCAACAAACCGAGACCCTGTTACTGGACGAGCTCGGCACGACACCCGCCGAGGTGCTGCGCTCGGCCCTGGCCGAAATTCACACGAGCGCACCCCGTAATCCCGCAGTCAACGAACCTGCCATCGAGACGACGCCCGGATCGGGTCGACCGGGAGTTGCGGCAGCATCCCGGACCAGCGGGACACCAAAGGTGTCCGCGCCGCTGCTGCCCAGGCGGTTCACCAGCTTCGTCGGGCGCGGACGCGACGTGGAAGGAGTGCGACGGGCGCTGCGCGAGGCCCGACTGGTGACACTGTCGGGTACCGGGGGCGTGGGGAAGACCCGGCTGGCCGCCGAGACGGTCGGGGCGCACGCCAAGGACTGGGCGGACGGTTACGCTTTCGTCGAGCTCGCCGCACTCGAGCGGGAACGAGCCGACCGGCCGGCCATGAACTCGGTCGGTGTGGCGATAGCGAACGCGCTCGCTCAGTTCGAGCGACCCGACGAACTGTCCACGGAATGGGCCGATGTACTGGAGCGGACGCTGTCCGGCCGCCGAGTGCTGTTGGTACTCGACAACTGCGAGCATGTCGTGGAGGCGACCGCGCGCCTGATCGACGATCTGTTGCAGCGGCTGCCCCTGCTGCGGGTACTCACCACGAGCCGGGAGCCGATCGGCGTGGACGGCGAGCGACTGTATCCGGTCCGGACCTTGGACCTGCCCGAAGCCGACGCGGGTATCGTGGCGGTCACCGCATCGCCCGCGGTCCGGCTGTTCATCGACCGTGCCACCGCGGCAGTCCCGGATTTTGCGCTGTCCGAGAGTAATTCCGCGGATATCTGCGCTATCGTGCGCGGCCTGGACGGCATGCCGCTGGCTATCGAACTTGCCGCCGCTCGCCTGCGGAGCCTGCCGCTGCCGGACCTCAGCACGCGGCTCACCGATCGCTTCCGGCTGCTCACCAACAGCACTCGCCACGCGGTCCCGCGCCATCGCACCTTGTACGCGGCCGTCGCCTGGAGCTGGGGACTGCTCACCGATGCGGAAGCCGCAGCGGCCCGGCGTTTTTCGATTTTCGCGGGCGGCGCGACCTTGGACGCCGTCACCCGGGTGTGTGGTCCGGATGCCATTGACACGGTCGCCTCACTGGTGACGAAGTCGTTGGTGGACTTCGATGGACAGCGCTATCGAATGGCCGAGACCATCCGAGCCTATGCGACAGCGGAATTGACCGCCGCCGGCGATGCGGCCGAGGTCGCGCGCATTCATGCCGACTGCTTCCTGGAATTCGCTGACGCCGCCGCCCACGGATTACGCACTGCCGCACACCCTGATTGGCTCGCGCGGCTGATCGCCGAACACGGCAATTGCGAAACCGCGCTGCGGTGGGCGCTGGACGTCGGCGATGGTGAGCGTGCGGTTCGCCTGTACGCGAATCTCGTCTGGTATTGGCTGCTGCGCGGGTTGCATGGCGACATCTCCGAACGCCGCCGCGAGGTCCTTGCCCTGCTCGGCGACACACCGCCGCCGGGGTGCACCGGGGCCTATCTGGCCAGCCGGTACGCCGAGGAGCTGCCGGCGTACTTCACCAACATCTGGTGGGGCCAAATCCGGGAGAACACGGGGCAATTCGAGCGGCTGACCCGCGCGGCCCTCACCGAGGATCGGCCCCCGCACCCGATATTCGTGCTCATACTAGCGCTGCGTGACCTGCTCCGCGACGACGACAGCCTGTTGACCGCGTGCACCATCTCCGACGATCCGTGGCTACGCGGCAATGCGCTGCTGGCACGAGGTTTCGATGAACTGGGCGGCGATCATCCGGCCCGCGCTCTGCCCACTTTGGAAGCGGCGGTGACCTGCCTGAGCGCGCACGGTGATGCCCGGTCACACAGTCGCGCCCTGATCTCTCTGGCCAGCTACCGGACCCGGGTGCTCGGACTGGACAGCGCCCGCCCGCTGATCGCGAGCGCACTCGAACTACTCAGCGCCGACCTGGGCGCCGGTGAGCGCATGGGCGTGCTGCTCTTCGCGGCGGATATGCACCTGGTCGGCGGCGATACCGATGGTGCGGCAACCCATCTCGGCCGTGCCGAGGCCCTGTTCACCCCGCACATCATCCCCTCGCCCGCGCGCTTCCTGGCGGCGACGCAGGCGCAGCTGGCGCACCAGCGCGGCGACAACGACCGCGCGATGGAGCTGTACCGGCGGATGTCCGAACATCCGCTCCCCGTCGGCCCACCACCCGCGGGACGCCACGACACCGCTCGCTTCGTGACCTTGGTCTTCATGACCACCGCCTACGCGGCGGCCCTGGTCGCGGCGGGGCGGCCGGACGACGCGCTGCGAGAGCTGGCCATGCCCCGCGATCTGGCCGCCCAGACCTCGGCGGCGCTGCTGGCCGAGGTCGGTATCGGTTACGCCCTGGTTGCTCTGGCGAAGGGCGCCCCGGGGCGCGCGGCCCGCATTCTCGGCGCCACCGACCGGATCAACCGGAGGGCCGGGGTAATCCGCATCGGCCCGTTCCGGCGGCGGGCGCTCGACCAAGCGGAAGCGGCGCTCGGGCCCGTGCGCCTGGGCGCGGAATTCCTCGCGGGCGCCCGGCTTCCGGACGAGGCGGTGCTCGAACTCTTGCGTACCGTTCGCTGACAACGACTGTCAGCGAACGGTACGGGCAGCACTGGATGCTCGGGACGCGTATCCCACCGATCCAGGAGTGTTCATGTCCGTTCCCTCGAACACGGAATCAGTTGTTTCCGTGCGTGGTTCCCGCCGGCTCGGCGAACGTCTCGGTACGGCCGGCGCCGTACTGGGAGCCGGGTTCATCATGTTCGTCGGCGGCGGTTATCTGCTCGCCCCGCAGCGAATGGCCTCGGAGTTCGGCCTCACCGACGGTGATGCCGACGGCTTCCTGAACGTCAAAGGCGTCCGCGATGTGGTCACCGGCCTGATCCCGCTCGCTCTGCTCGCGGCCGGGCAGCGCCGCGCCGTCGGCGTCTCCCTGCTCACCATCGCCGTCATCCCGACCGGCGACATGCTCACCATCCTGGTGCGCCGCGGCTCCACCGCCACCGCCATGAAGGTGCACGGCCTCACCGCCGCCCTGGTGGCCGCCACCGGCGCGCTGCTGCTGCGCCGTGAAAACCGTTGAGCGCCCGATGAAGACGCTGTTCAATACCGCTCACATCTATATGATCATCGGCCTGATCGCCGGGTTCTACTACCGCGAGATCACCAAGGTCGAACATTTCACCGGGCAGTCGCAGCTCGGTGTCGTACACACCCACGTGCTGGCGCTGGGCATGCTGTTCTTCCTCATCGTGTTGGCCTTGGAGAAGCAGTTCACGCTCAGCGCCCGGAAAAGCCTGTACGGCTGGTTCTTCTGGCTGTACAACATCGGCCTGGCCATCACCATCGCGGCCATGACGCTGCACGGCACCCTCACCGTGCTGGGCAAGAGCAGTGGTGAGGCAATCGCGCTCGGCGCGGGTGTGGGCCACATCCTGCTGACCGTCGGGCTGATCCTCTTCTTCATCACCCTCGGCAAATCCATCGACGACAGCCGAACACCGCGCACCGCAGCGGTATTCGCCGAACAGGAGGCATCATGAACACCGGCCAGGACAGCGCGCTGTGGACGCGGGACGCGGTCTCGCTCGCGGCGCTGATCGCCGAGGGCGCGGTCACCGCGGCCCAGGTCGTCGAGGCGCATCTCGAGCGCATCGAGCAGGTCGATTCCGAAATCGGCGCGCTCACCACGGTATTCGCCGAGACCGCGCGCGCGGAGGCGGCCGCAGCCGACCGCAGGGTGCCGACCGGGCCGCTGCACGGGGTTCCGGTCACCATCAAGAACAACCTCGATGTCGCGGGCAGCCCGACCACCTGGGGCGTGGCGGCCCTGGGACAGGCCGTCGCGGCAGTGGATGCACCCGCGGTGTCCGCACTGCGGCGGGCCGGGGCGATCGTCATCGGGCGAACGAACATGCCGGACTTCGCCACTCGCTGGCACACCGACAACGACGAGGCGGGCCCGACGGTGAATCCGTGGAACCCGACTCGCAGCCCGGGCGGTTCCAGCGGCGGTGACGCCGCCGCGGTAGCGGCGGGCATGACACCCCTCGGGCTGGGCACCGACTTCGGCGGTTCACTGCGCGTACCCGCCGCGTTCTGCGGAGTCGCCTCCCTGCGCACCACGCCCGGCCGGGTGGCGGTGGCCTCGAGCCTGTCCGGGGCCGCACCCGCGCCGACGAACCAATTGTTCGCGGCACCAGGGCCGTTGGCGCGCACCGTGCGCGATCTGACGACCACCTTCGAGGTCCTCAGCGACAGCGCTGACCTGCGCGATCCCGGATGGATTCCGGTGCGCGACGTGACCGATACCGCCCTGCCCGCGGTCGCCGTCACGCTCGGTGACGATATCGATCCGCAGGTGCGGGCTGCGCTGCTCGGCTGCGCCGACGCCCTCGAACGCGCGGGATATCCGGTAGCCGAACTGGATCCGCCGCAATTGGGCGAGGTGGCGGCGGACTACGGCCGATTGGTGTCCACCGAGGTGGTGGTCCAGCGCCGCGAAGCCATGCGGCTAGTCGGCAGCGCCGGGCTGAACACTTTCATCGACGCGGCGATCGACCTGTTCCCGCCGCTGGATCTGGCGGGCTACATGACCGCGCTGGGTGAGCGCCTCACCCGCCGCGCGGCGTGGTCCCGCTTCCTCGCGGAGCATCCGATCGTGCTCGGCCCGGTCTCGGACGAACTGCCCTGGCCGGTCGGCTACGACCTCGGCGGCACCGCACAAGTCGCGACCATGTATGCAGCGCATCGCCTCACGATCGCCGCCAACTACCTGGCCCTGCCCGCGGTCACGGTCCCTGCGGGCGTCTCGGCCGAGGGCCTTCCCATCGGGGTCCAGTTGATCACCGCCCCATTCGCCGAGCGCCGCGCGCTGACTGCCGCCGCCCATATCGAAATGGCCTTTCCGATGCCCACACCCATCTCCCCGGTAACCGACCCGGCCACCCGGGACCCTGCCCGGGGTCAGGCTCCGTCCAGTGGCTCGGGCACGACGCGGTGAACATTCGGCGGCCGCCCCGCACGGTTTGACCGGGCTGGCCGTAAGCTCCCCGGTGGTCAGCGTTGTCGGCTATACCCTCGGTGGCGGATTGTCGTGGTTCGGCCGTAAATACGGTTGGGCGGCCGACAGCGTCCGGGCCTTCGACATCGTCGATGCCGATGGTCGTCGAGCCCGGGTCACCGCGGAGTCCGACCCGGAGTTGTTCTGGGCATTGCGTGGCGGCGGCTGCCCCGCCGATCGTGATCGGCGTGGCAGCGCTGTGCCTGCGATCAGCTATCGCAACCCCGGCGAGGCCGAATCTTGTTGCTGCAGTTGGTGACTCGGGGCGGGGGTAGTCCCCGACCACTTCAGAGCCGGAGACAGCTAACCACGGAACGTACTCTCTGGCTCCCATACCATGTCGAGACGCTGGTGTCGGTGCGGAGTTAACCGAGATCGGCGCAAAACTAGTTCAGCACCTTCAGCAATTCCTGGGCCAGCGGCTCGGCGGACGCGGGGTTCTGTCCGGTGTACAGGTTGCGATCCACGACCGTGTAAGGCTTCCAGATCTCGCCGCGAGTGAAGCGGACGCCAAGAGTGACCAGTTCGTCCTCCAGCAACCACCGGGCTTTGGCGGCCAATCCGACGGCGTCCTCTTCGTCATTGGTGAAGCCGGTGACCTGGTAACCGGCGAAGGGGGAAACGCCTCTCCAGCGGGTGGCCAGCAGTGCGGCCGGCCCGTGGCAGACGATGGCCAAGGGCTGGCCGGAGGAAAGGGCCGCGGTCAGCAGCCGTCCCGAATCGGCATCGTTGCACAGGTCCTCCATCGGACCGTGGCCACCGGGGTAGTAGACGGCCGCATAGTCCTCCAGCCGAGCGTTCGCCAGCTCGATCGGCCGCCGCAACTCCTCGGCAGACCGCAGGATTTCTTCCTCCGCGAGGGCAATCTGTTCACCGCCGGCCATCGAGGGACGCAGACTCATCGCGTCGACGTAGGGCACTACTCCGCCGGGCGTGGCCACCACAACCTCATGGTCGGCTCCGGTGAGCGCGGTATACGGGGCCGTGAACTCTTCGGCCCAATAGCCAGTCGGATGCCGGGTGCCGTCCTCGAGCGTCCAGAAACTTGCGCCGGTCATTACGAAGAGGATCTTGGCCATGGAACTCGCCTCCCTGTCATGGTGGGACCGGTATGCCTGAACTGCGTAAATGCCACTGTAAGCGGTTTTGCCCGCCGCGGGCTTCACTCGAAGACGATGTAGGCACGGCGGTGCCAAGTCCCGCCACTCGGCCGGTGATCTCATGGCCGGGGATGTAGGGGAACTCCACGGGGAACGGGCCCTTGAAGTAGCCGTCGAGGAGTTGGTAGTCGCTTCGGCACATGCCCGCCGCGGCGACCTTCAGGAGAATTTCGTCCGGCGCGGGCGCGGGCACCGGAAATTCTTCGATCCGAAGCGGTTCCTGATACCCGTACATGCGGGCTGCTCGCATCTGCATCACGTGTGCCTCGCTTTCGCTGACAGGCAAGAAAGCGACTCAGACCATGCTGCGTGCCGGAATCGGGTTCTGATGTCGGCCGCTGCTTCCGATCATCATCTTCGCATTTCTGGAACTGACCTGGAAGGTATGGCTCCCGATAATGAGCGCGCGGCTTTGCTGCGGGGGAGGGCGGCAGGCCGGTTTGCACCCTCCGGCTTCCTGATCTCGGGGGCGAGTGTGCACCGGATCCAGAGGCCACCAGAATCTTTCGAACGGTTACCGATTCGGGCGGATACCCGCGGGTGAGCGCATCACACTTGGGCCATGCCGCCGTCGACGAAGAGTTCTACGCCGGTGACGAAGCTCGATGCGTCGCTGGACAGGAATACCGCGGCCTGCCCGATCTCACGCGGATCTGCGATCCGACCGGTGGGATTTCCTGCCCCCATCTGCCGGACCTCTAAGTGGAGTCGTCCCCAATTAGCAAGAGGTCGAGCGAAGGAAGCCGATAATGCCCAGAGCCGATGGCCGCCCACTGCGGGCGGATGCCCAGCGAAACCGCGACAAGATCCTGTCTGCGGCCGTGCGTGTGTTCGCCGAGGACGGCCTCGACGCCCATCTCGATCGGATTGCTAAAGAGGCCGGGGTCGGCTCCGGCACGCTGTACCGAAACTTCCCGACACGCGAAGTGCTGATCGAGGCCGCATACCGGAACGAACTGGCCAAGCTGTGTGACGCGGCGCCGCAACTGCTCGAGTCGATGCCACCGGAGCTAGCGCTGCGCGCCTGGATGGGACGTTTCATCGATTACGCCACCGCCAAACTCGGGATGGCTGACGCGCTGCGGGCCCTCGTGGAGTCCGGTGTCGATCCGTATGTCCGCAGCAAGGACATGATGCTCGACGCGCTGACCTCCTTGCTCGAGGCCGGTTCGCGGGCGAGCGCGATTCGCTCCGATATCGGCGCGACCGACATGTTCGCGGCACTTACGGGAATCGCGCTCGCGTCCGGAAAGGCCGAGCAGCGCCAGCAGGCCGAGCGGCTGCTCGATCTGACCTTCGACGGACTGCGCGCATCTCGTCACTGACCGGGCTGCGACCTCGACACACTGCGCGAACCGGGTTGCGTGGGTGGGCGTCTCAACGTCTCCGCCGACAGGAGGGACACGAATTCTGCCGCCTCGCGGACCTGTTCCGGGTCGAGCCGTTCGATCACGGTGGCCGGATCATCGGCCAAGGTGTCGAAATCG
Source organism: Nocardia sp. NPDC004604 (assembly GCF_040609795.1). Taxonomy (NCBI): domain Bacteria; kingdom Bacillati; phylum Actinomycetota; class Actinomycetes; order Mycobacteriales; family Nocardiaceae; genus Nocardia; species Nocardia sp. NPDC004604. Next base: position 8,946 of record NZ_JBEXLC010000071.1, on the reverse strand, counting down.
TATCCGCCCCACGGCTGATCGGAGCGTCCGCGACCGCGGCGGTCATAGGTGCTATTGGTTTCCGTCGGTGGGGGAGGGGTGCGGGCTGCCGCACAGGATCCGGACGGCTTCGGCGTTGATTGCCTCCCGCAGTTGAGCATTCGGGACGCTGTCGAGCCCGGCGGCGTTGCGCAGGAAGGGCTCGAACAGTTGCCAGCCGAGTACGAATGCTGCGGCGTGTGCGACGGAGAGGGCGGCGTCGCGGTCATCGGCTCGATGTGAGCGGGCATGGTCGATCAGGGTCGTGATGACCGGAAATCGCCGCTGCATCTGTCCGACCGGATAGCCGTCCAGAATGCAGCGTGCCAGCACGACCCAGTGTCGGCGCAGTCGTGGATCGTCCGGCGATAACGCGCCGCTGTCGGCGAACTCGGCCGTCTCGGCGGAGAGGTGGTCGAGTACGGCCGTCACCAGCTTGTCCTTGGCGCCGAAGTGCCGGAATACCAGTCCATGGTTCACCCCTGCCCGCTCGGCGATGTCCCGGATCGACGTCGCGGCCGGGCCGCGTTCGGCGAACAGATCCGCGGCGTGGGTGAGCACCGCGGACACGACGGCGTCGCGACCGAGCGGGTTGTTGACGTCGGAAGACGTCCTTGCACCCTCTGTAGTCATGTGACTACAGTAGCTCATACCAGCTGTAGTCACATGACTACAGCCTCACTTTCTCCGAGAAAGAAGGTCGCCATGTCCGTAATTGCTGATCAGGACCCGGCCGCTGGCTTCACGCCCCGCACCGTTCAGCTCCCCGGATATCCGGTCTGGTCCGGCCCCTTCACGCATATCGCCGCCGAGCGTGACCGGCTTGCCCAGCTGAGCTGGCAGCATTTCGACGCCCGCCAGGTCGGCGCAACCCTCGGCGCGGAGATCTCCGGGGTGGATCTGACCACCGAATTGCCGAATGCGGTGATCGTCGAACTGCGGCGGGCGCTGCACGAGTACAAGGTGCTGTTCTTCCGCGACCAGGCGCTCGCCCCGCAACGGCACGTGGCCTTCGCCCGACGGTTCGGCACGCTCGAGGTTCACCCGTTCATCCCCTCCAACACCGACCAGCCAGAACTTGTGCGATTCGAAAAGAGCGCCCAGGTCGGCGGTTTCGAGAACGCCTGGCACCACGACGTCACCTGGCGCGAGCAGCCATCGATGGGTGCGGTCCTGCATGCGATTTCGGTGCCCCCGATCGGCGGGGACACGCTGTTCGCCGATATGTACGCCGCCTACGACGCCATCGACGAGGAAACCCGGGCGCGAATCGAAAACCTCGACGCTGTCCATGATTTCACTCGCGCGTTCGGGCATATGCTCGACGGTGAGCAGCGGGAGAAGATGCGCGCCGAGCATCCGGCGGTGGCCCACCCGCTGGTGTGCACGCACGCCGTCACCGGCCGCAAGCACCTCTACGTCAACCGGGTCTTCGCCGACCGCGTCCACGGCCTGGACCTCGACGAGGGCCGTGAGCTGATCGACCGGTTGTGCCGGAAGGCCGATGCTCCCGAACATCAGGTTCGGCTGCGGTGGGAGCCCGACACCGTCGCGTTCTGGGACAACCGCGCCGTCCAGCACTACGCCGCCAGCGACTACTGGCCCCAGGTGCGGATCATGGAACGCGCCTCCATCGTCGGCCCCCGTCCCGCCCGCTGACCCGAATGACACTCGACGACAGCCGGTCCGGGACCTCGCACGACTCGGCGCGAGTGTGGTCAGCCGCCAGGGTGCTCGGGCAGGCCGTCATCGCGCATGGCGGCGTTCGGCACCTCGTCGACGCCGTCACGCCGGTCGCGGTATTCCTGGTCGGATATCAACTGTTCGGGATCGGTCCGTCGGTCGCGGCCACATTGACCGCGGCGACCCTGCTCGCCGGATGGCGGCTGCGGCGCGGTGATTCAACGAAGGTTGTTGTGGCCGCCCTAGCTGCCGTCACCGTCTATTCGGCGCTGGTGCTGTGCACCGGTGAGGGCCGTGCCTTCTTCCTACCCGAGATCGTCGGCTGCGCGGTCTCGACCGTCGCCTTCGGCGCCACCCTGATCCGGGGCCGTCCGTTGAGTCTGCTTGTGTGTCAACGCATCCGGATCGAACCCGCCGAAATCGATCAGGCCCGGATCCGCAAGCACCGGCGCCTGACCGCGGCTTGGGCCGTGATGTGGGCGCTCCATGTGCTGATACTCCTGCCGCTGTATGCCGCCGATCAGATCACGGCCCTGGCGGCGGGGACCATGCTGCTCGGCAAACCCTCGGTACTCATCGCCGTTGCCGCCTCATGGTTGTGGGTTCGCAAGCGATAACCGACGGCAGGCATGCCGACAGGTAATCGGCATTTATCGCCACGCCGGAGCCAAGGACGATAGCTTTCAACTAAGTCCCTTCGGGCACCGTGTCCTGCGTCGACCCAACTACCGCGATTACCCCGCATGAAAGGACTCGCCATGACCCGTTCCTCTGCTGACCTCATGCGACGCAACCTGCTGGACGTCTTCAACGAACCCGATCCGGCTCGCCGGGCTGCAGCTATCGCCGAGACCTATGCCGAAGATGTGGTGTGGCACGAACCGGACCGAATTGTGCACGGGCGCAAGGACCTCGAACGCCGCGCCGAAGAGGTGCGTGCGGAAAACCCGGACTGGGTCTTCCGACCTGCCGGCCCGGCCTCGGAACTCGACGACATCGGCCACCTCGGCTTCCAATACGGCCCTGTCGACCAACCGCCGGTGGTCAGCGGCATGGACATCGCTCGTACCAAAGACGGCGTCATTGTCGAGCTCTATACCATCGTCACCGAGATCCGTCAGCCGTCCTAGCTCGATGCTCGACGGCTTCGCGGGCCAGGATAAGGCAGCTGACCACGAGTACCCAGGCGGGGAATACCAGCTCCACCCATTTGCTCATCTCACTGACGATGAGCAGTGTCAGGGCTACCAAATAGCTGAGGATGGCGAGCCACCGGGGCATCAGCCTGGTCTTGAACCAAATCGTCGCGAGCGAGATCATGAATACAGCGGCCATGCGAAGCGCATAGGTTTGGCTCGCTGAAGCCAGGACATGCCTGCCGAAGTTGATCACCTCGGAGCGGGCGGTCGGGTCGGTTACGTCGGTGTTGCTCGCCACCAAGCCCGCGGCGACCGCGGTGGCGACGAACATCATCGCCAGAAATAGCAGCCCGCTGCCGAGGAATATGGATAGGAAGAATCGGTCTTCGTAGCGTCCGAATCCGTCGCGCACGACGCCGATGAACCATAGAAAGCTGATTCCGGCGAAGGGCATCAGCACCGTTGCCGTCGTGATCGCACTTTGTTGGCTCTTCAGCCAATGCGTTGAATCTTCGAGGCCCGCAGGCATTTTGATGCGGATCAGGATAATCGTCGTGCCGAACAATACCGCGAAGGCGATTCCGGACAGTGCGGCGGCTCGCGGCGTCGACAATTGGCGCGGTTGCGGCGCCGAGTTGGTGTTCTGCGGCGGGTTCGACATGAGGTGATCCTGTCAAACCCGGGCGCCCGTGGCCGGGATTCGGAGTTTCCCGAAATTATTTCGGATGTCCAGTACGGCGGAGATAGCCGAATCTTTGCGGCGCTATCGGCTCGCTGCGTACCATCTGGATGTCCCGCTTACTGCGACGGTAAAGGCAGGTGACGCCATGCCAGCGACCGATAAGGACTGGAGTAGACCGGCGGCGATGGCCATCCCCAGGGAGGGCTATTTCGAGCTGGAGCGGGGTCGGTACGGCCCGATTTATCCACGGACGCCGGCCTGCTACGGATTCTCGATCATCGCAAAGGTGAAACCGGGTAGAGAAGAGGCGGTTCGCGCATACGGCAAGCAGATCGAAGAGGCGGTAGCGGGCAGTCCGGATGTGCTGGCACCACTGCGGTTGCATTATCTGCGGTGGGTGCTGTTCGATGTCGGCTCGGGGCTGCATTTCCAGTATCAAGGCATCTTCGACACCGATTTCGACAAGTACACCGAAGACGCCGTCGCGCTCTTCAGTCAGACCGGTATCACGACAGTTTTCACCAACCTCGAAGGGTTCCCGGAGGATTGGCAGGAAAACCCGGAGGCTTTCGTGAAATTCGTTCGAGAGCACCAGTTTCCGAGCTTCCTCGAATATGGCGAGTACCCCTACGTCACCGCCGACGAGATCAAAAAGGCGCTGCGGCTCGAGGCGGCGTTCTCCGACATGCTCGATCAGATGCAGTAGATCGTCCGGGCCGATGCTCGAACTCGACGATATTCAGCACATCCTGCTGACCCGCACCCCGGCGATCACCGGGCGCTACGAGTTCCTGTCCTTCGACGATCCCGCCGGGGGCCGGGCCTGGCTGACCGAGCTGCTGGACCGGGTGCAGTCGGCCGCGGACGCGCGCGCCACGATGGACAGCTCCGAGCGCTGGATCACGCTGGCCTTCACCTGGCGCGGGCTGCGGGCGCTGGGGGTGTTGGAGGAGGCGCTGGCCACCTTCCCCGCCGAGTTCCGTGAAGGCATGGCCGCGCGCGCTGACATTCTGGGCGATACGGGTGCCAATCACCCCGATAACTGGGTGGGTGGGCTGGCCGGTGCTGACCTGCACGCCATCGCGATCCTGTTCGCTCGCACCGATGCCGAACATCAGCGGTGCACCGCCGAGCACCGCAAGCTGGTGGCCCGCAGCCCGGGCGTGCGCGTGTTGTCCTTCTTGGATTTGAATGCGACGCCGCCATTCAACTACGCCCACGACCACTTCGGTTTCCGAGACCGGCTGTCTCAGCCCGTGATCGAGGGATCGGGTGAAGAACCGACGCCGGGGTCGGGCGCACCGTTGAAACCCGGCGAATTCATCCTCGGCTATCCGGATGAGGAGGGGCCGGTCCACCGGTTGCCGCAGCCGGAGGTGTTGTCCCGCAACGGGAGTTATATGGCCTATCGGCGGCTGCAAGAACACGTCGGTGCGTTTCGGAGCTATCTGCGCGAGCACGCCGACACCCCGGAAGGGCAGCAGCTGCTCGCCGCGAAGCTCATGGGCCGCTGGCCGAGCGGCGCGCCCTTGACGCTGGCTCCCGACCACGACGATCCGGAGCTGGGCGCGGATCCCATGCGGAACAACGACTTCAACTACGAACAGATGGATCCGCACGGCTACGCGATACCGCTCGGCTCGCACGTGCGACGGCTCAACCCGCGTGATACCGCACCGAATATGAACCGCCGCAGGATGATTCGCCGCGGCGCGACCTACGGTCCGGCGCTGCCGGAGGGCGCACCCGATGACGGGGCGGATCGAGGCATCGCCGCGTTCATCATCTGCGCCAGCTTGGTACGCCAGTTCGAGTTCGCCCAAAACGTCTGGATCAATGACAAGGCATTCCACGAACTCGGCAATGAACGCGACCCCATCTGCGGCACCCAGGACGGCACCCTGGAGTTCACGATCCCCAAGCGGCCCATCCGCAAGGTGCTCACGGGACTACCAGCATTTACCACGCTCGAGGGCGGCGCGTACTTCTTCCTGCCGGGTATTCGCGCACTGCGATACCTGGCCTCGCTCGACAGTTGAGAGGTGACAGCATGAGCACCCTGCCGCGGGCACGCACTTACAACCAGGACCACATTCCGCGCAAGCACGACGGGCGGCGGCGGATGAGCATCTATTGGACGTGGAGTTATCCGTGGGAGGCCCAACGCGATCCCGCCGAAATGTACAACCGCTTCTCCACGATGACCGAGGTCCGCAATGTCACGTGGCCGAGTTACGAGACCGTCGAGTACGACACGGCGCACTTCCTGCAGGGCATCGCGGGCACATTGGAGCTTTTCCATCGTTCGACGCTGGCGTTCCAGCGACTGGCGGGGGAGGCCACCGGACATCCCGTTGCGGTGTTCCAGCGCATCGACCAGGCCGGTTACACCTTGCCGATCGACGAGCGGATCCTCGCCGATACCGACACGCTCATGGTGTTCGGACTCGACCACGTCCTGTCCGAGCAGCAGGCCGCACCCGAGGAGTGCGCCGCGATCCGGGAGTGGCTGCAACGCGAAGGCACCTGCCTGCTGCTGGCGCCGCACCACGACGTCGGCTTCACCGACGACTTCACACAGCGACAGATCGAATACGAGCATCACGGCGACCCGCTGGTACCCCGCCAACAGCGATTCGGCCAGTACACCCGCTCACTGATGAAGGCGCTCGATGTGCCGGTGCACAACAAATGGGGCCTGCGCCCCGCAGTCGTCGACGGCACCGATGAGATCGCCCCCCTGACCGGATTCCGAGATCTGGACGCGCTCCACCTACTGGACAACGTCACCACCCTCAACTTCCACCCCCACCTGCCGCACTACGAACTCACCGCCCCGGAAAGCGACACCCTACGAGTCCTCGGCCGCCAGCGCGTAGCCCCCGATCGCCCCCACCCCTTCACCGCCGCAGGCAACACAGAATTCAACACCCTGATCTGGATGCCCCCCACCACCCCCCGCGCAGGCGACATCATCCTCCTCGACTCCACCAACTTCACCACCCTCTTCGGCGGCACCCAAAGCCTCGAAAACCTCTGGCACAACCTAGCCACCATGCACTAACCCCACCCAGTGTCCTGGACAAACGATCACCATGCGCTCATGCAGGGAAACGTCGAGAGACACCGGCATGAGCGCATTCTCGGCTGATAGTTGGACGCGCGTGGGCGCAGCGCTTCGTTCATCGTCGGTTCGGGTGGATTACGCTGCGGCGCTGGGGGTTAGCTCTCGGTTGCGGCGCTCGTTGTCGGCCAGGTTTCAGGGCTTTCGCTGTTTGCTGGGGGGATGGGATTGGGTCCATTCGGCCCACTCGCTGAGTGCGTCGGTCAGGCGGATGCCTGCTTCGGCGGCGATGCGGATCGATTGGGTCTGTGGGCCGGTGCCGTAATCGCCGCGGTCCTTGGCTGCGGCGATTTCGCGGTAGTAGTCGGCGAGGCTGCGGTAGTACGCGGCCTCCCGGTCGAGATATTCGGCGAGTTTGTCGGGATCCATCAGCCAGAAGAACACCGATCGCAGCAGCGGTTCCAGGCGGAAGGTGTGGTCGACCTCGACTTCGGTCAGCCAGCGGCGTACCTCGGCCAGTCCGGCATCGGTGATGCGGTACTCCTTGCGCCCGCGTGGCCCCTCGGCCTCGGAGGCGATGAGCTCGTCGTCTTGTAACTTGCGCAGCTCACCGTTCGCGGTCAATACTTTTGGTCCCGCCTATGTCACCCAGGCGTTCCTGCCGCTGCTGCGTGCCGGCGGCGGGCGGGTGATCAATATCAGCGCCCCGACGGCTCGGTTGCCGATACCGTTCCTGGCCCCCATTTCCGCGAGCAAGGCGGCGCTGTCATCGCTGTCGGATGCATTGCGACTGGAGTTGCGGGCGTGGCGAATTCCGGTGGTCGTCGTCGAACCGAGTGCCACGCAGACCGAGATCTTCACCAAGGCCGAGCAATCCGCGCAGGCCGCACTGGTCGCTGCCGATCCCGCGCGGAGAGCGCTTTACCAGCATCAACTCGCCGCGGTCGCGAAGACTTCGGCCGCGACCAAGATGGAACCGGTTGCGCCGGTGGCGAAGACGGTCGCCGCCGCGGTCTCGGCATGCGCGCCGAAACGTCGCTACTCGGTCGGCGGTGGGGCGCGCATGCTCGGCCTGCTCACCCACCTTCCGCCGGGGCTGCGCGAGCGGGCGCTCGTCGCCGCCGCCGGCCTCGGCGCCGCAGCCCGTGCCGACGGTGCGCGATGAGCCCGCGCACGATCGTGCTGGTCGGCGCGACATCGGGAATCGGGCGGGAAGCCGCGGGCGCACTCGCCGCCGCCGGGCACCGGCTGATATTGATCGGACGGGATCCGCAGCGGGTGCGCGACCTGCGGGCGGCATTGCCGACCGCGACGGTGATTGCCGCCGATGTCGCCACGAAAGCCGGAATCGACAGTGCCGCACGGCAAATCGCGGAATCGGTCGATCGGATCGACACCCTGGTCAACAATGCGGGCGTAATGTCGCAGCGGCGGACGGTCACCGCAGAGGGGATCGAACAGAATTTCGCCGTCCATCATCTCGCCCCGTATTCGATGACGAGCGCGCTACTTCCATTGCTGCGCCAGGGCGGCGGCCGGGTCGTCAGTGTCGATTCCGAGGGCCATCGGGCCGCGCTGTTGCGCTCGGACCCCATCGACATCGAGTTCGAAGATCTCTACAGCACAAGGGATTACCACATCTTCGTCGCCTACAGCCGCAGCAAGCTCGCCAATCTTCACTTCAGCTACGAATTGCACCGACGATATCCCGAACTCGAGGTCGTCGCGGTGCACCCTGGGATGGTTCGCACCGATCTGGTTCGGGGTTTCTCCGGGCCGCGGATGCTGGCGATGCGCGCGCTTGCGCGCGCGATTTCGTTGCCGACCAGCGAAGGCGCGGGTCCGATCGTCCACCTGGCCACCGAGTCCGAGATTCGACGCGGCGCCTACTACAACCGGTACACCACAGAGCAGTCCACACCCGCCTCCTACGATCTCGACACCTCGCGACGGCTGTGGGAGGTCACCGAACAGTTGCGTGGTCTGTTCTCCTGACCGGAGCCGCCTGCCGTAACGGTGGCGCGCCCGGCCAGGACGCCGCCGCCACCTGGACGCCGACGACCAGCGGCACACACAAACTCTGGATGCGCGACGACTCGAGCGGTTCGGCCACCCTCATCGGCCCGACATCGGTCGATGTCGTCGACCAGGCGCAAGATGGTGCCAGGTGCAGCTTGGAGAGCATGACCCGGTGCGCAACTCGGCCGCGGGTCAGGTAGTGCCGATTCGCCATCGGCACGGCTGCGCGGCCGAGTTGCTCGGCGGCATCGCTGATCCCGACTATATGGTAAGGCCTCCTTTTTTTATTGAGTGGAATAAAAATAAAGTCGATCATATGCAAAATTTGGATTCATTTTTTC